>CANQEK010000022.1 GCA_947594985.1 uncultured Clostridia bacterium | reverse complement strand
CATTTATATCGAATTTAGCACCAAGAAATAAAAATAATAATTATATTGCTATTGATATGATAGAAGCAATGTTAGGACTTTCGAAAAGAAATATTGAAAAGGCATATAATTTTCAAGTACCAGATAATCTTTTATTAATACGAGCAAATGCTGAAAACATATCAAATGTGTTTAGCAAAGAAGACTCAATTGAAAGAATATACATAAATTTTTGTAATCCTTGGCCTAAAAAGAAACATAAAAAAAGAAGGTTAACACATACTAGGCAATTAGAAAAATATAAAACTTTTTTACAAAAAGATGCAGAGATATATTTTAAAACAGATTCGGACGAGCTGTTTGATGAGACTTTAGAATATTTATTAGAATGTAATTTTAAAATTATTTCTAAAACAAGAGACTTACATAGTAAACCAATTTTTAAAGAAAATATAATATCAGAACATGAAAAAATGTTTACAGAAGAAGGTATAAAAATTAAAGCTTTAATAGCCAAAATATAGTTATATAAAGTTATTTATAAACCAGTTATCTAATTTTAAAATAATTTAATTTTATTTTAAGGTTAAATATATAAAATTCAATTAAAATATTATAAAGGAGGGAAAGACTTTGATCGAGATAAAAAATGTTACTAAAAAATATGGTAATTTCTATGCTGTTAGAAATATCAATTTCGAAGTCAAAGACGGTGAAATAGTTGGTTTTCTTGGACGTAATGGAGCTGGAAAATCTACTACTATGAATATGATTACAGGCTTTATTGAACCTACAGAGGGAGAAATAATTGTTAATGGTTATGATATTTACAAAAAGCCAAGAAAGGTTAAAGCACAAATTGGATATATGCCTGAAGGAACACCATTATATTTAGATTTAACAGTTAAAGAGTTTGTAAATTATATGGCTGAATTAAAATTAATACCTAAGAAAAAACGTAAAGAAGCAGTTAATGAAGCAATTGAGAATACAGGACTACAAAAAGTACAGAATAATCTAACTAAAAATTTATCAAGAGGATATAAGCAAAGAGTTAGTTTAGCAGGTGCAATTGTTGGAAATCCTAAAATACTAATTTTGGATGAGCCTACTGTTGGTCTTGATCCAAAACAAGTAATAGAAATAAGAGAGTTAATAAAATCTTTTAAGAAAGATCATACCGTTTTAATAAGCTCACATATTCTTTCTGAAATTAGTCAAATATGTGAAAAAGTTATTATTATAGATAAAGGAGAAATTATTGCAGTTGATACTCCTGAAAATTTGGAGAGTAAAACTACTGAAAACATTACTTTGAATATAATAGTAGATGACATTAATAATAAATTTCAAACTATTAAAGATGAGATTGAAGAAATTTCTGATATAAAATTAGTCAAAGAAAATGATGATAATACCAAAGAATATATTATAGAAACTTCTACAAATGAAGATATTAGAAAACAAATTTTTTCAAATTGTGCAAAAAATAATATTACAATATTAGAAATGAAAAAATCAGAAGCTTCTCTAGAATCTGCATTTATTAAACTTGTTGAAAATAGACAAGAGTATAGTCAAAAAGAAATTAATAAAATGCAATATGAAAAAGAAATTGAAGAATTAAGAGAAGAAGATAAATATTTAAAAGAAGAGAAAGAAAAAAGGAAACAAGCTAAAAAAGAAGAAAAAGCTCGTAAAAAAGCTGCTAAGGAAGCAAAAAAAGAAGC
Source organism: uncultured Clostridia bacterium (assembly GCA_947594985.1). Classification (GTDB taxonomy): domain Bacteria; phylum Bacillota; class Clostridia; order TANB77; family CAG-508; genus Scatovivens. Next base: position 16,098 of record CANQEK010000022.1, on the reverse strand, counting down.
AAAACAAAATAAAAAAGAAGAATTGAGTGTAAAAAAAGAAAACGTAGGTAATGAAGAAGAAATACCACAAGATAAAAAAGATAGTAATGAGACCAATAATGATGATTTAAAAAAAGAAGGAGGGGATAAATAATGCTTGCTGTAATAAAAAAAGAATTAAAAAGTTATCTATTATCTCCAGTAGGATATATTTTCATTGGATTATTTTTACTTATTTTTAGTTTGTTCTTTTATATGAATATTTTTAAGTATCAATCAGTAAACTTTGAAAACTTATTCATTAACGGATCTACAATATTGACATTTGTAGTTCCTGTTTTGACAATGAGAATGTTTTCAGAAGAAAGAAAAAATGGTACAGAACAATTAATATTAACTTCACCTAGAAGTATTACCTCAATAGTTTTAGGAAAGTTTTTTGCTGCTGCTATAGTTATGATTATTACTGAATTATTTACTTTAATGTATTTTGCAATTTTGAGTTATTTTGGAAAACCATCAATTATGGTCGCTATAAGTACCCTATTAGGTTTTTTATTATTAAGTTTAGCATATATTTCTTTTGGAATGTTTGCATCAAGTCTTACAGAAAATCAAATAGTTGCTTCAGTATTAACAATAGGTGTTTTTATGGGAATGTGGTTTTTACCTTATGTAAATAAAGTATTTGATGTTTTTTCTTTAATTAATAAATTTGAAAATTTTTCATATGGATTAATTTCAATATCTGAAATAATAACTTTCGTATCTTTTACTTTAACTTTTATACTTCTTACAATAATAGTTTTACAAAGAAGAAAGAGTATTAAATAGGAGGCCAGATAAAATGTTTAAAAATAAAAATGATAAAAGTAATGAAACTGATGAAAAAAAGATAAAAGACGAGAAAGTTAAAGAGAAAAAGGTAAAAGAAAAGAAAGTTAAAGAAAAAAATAAAGATGGAAAGAAAATCAAACTTATTGAAAAGATTTCACTAAATTTTAGAAGAAAATGGTTATTAGATAATACAAGATCATTTTTAATAATTATTTTGATTTTATTAATATATACAACTCTTAATTTATGGGCAATGCAGGCTGATTTACCAGAAATAGATATTACTGAAAATAAGATATATACTTTATCAGATACATCTAAAAAAGCTTTATCGAATATCACACAAGATATTAAAATATATGTATATGGATTTGAAGAAGATAGTAATATAGTTGACTTTTTAAAGCAATATAATAAAACAAATAATAAAATAACATATGAGTTTTTAACAGAAGAAAGTAATTATGATATGGTTCAAAAATATGCATTACAAGAGGGATATTATGTTTTGATTTTAAAGTCAGGAGAATCTGAAAAAGTAATTGATTCCTCTTCTCTAACAACATATGATAATACAACTTATCAAGCAGTTGATATTACTGAACAAACAATAACAAATTCAATATTAGCACTAAATGAAGAAAATAAACCAAAAATATATTTTGTCCAAGGACATGGCGAATTTCAATTAGATGAATTAGCAATTTTACAATCATTTTTAACAAACGAAGCTTTTGAAGTTGATACTATTAACTTAGCTACAATTGAAGCTATTCCAGATGATTGTGACATTTTGGCTATATTATCTCCAGACAAAGATTTCTTTGATGTGGAAGTACCAATTGTAAAAAATTATATTAATAAAGGTGGAGAAATATATTGTTCAACAGATGTAGTTTCAAACGACACTACTTTTCCTAATTTACAATTAATTTTAGACGAATATGGCGTATCTATTCAAAACGGTTATATTGTTGAGCTTAAAGCAGGTAAATCAAGAACAAGTAATCCATATATCTTTATACCTGAAGTTTCTAGTACTCATAAAATTACACGTGACATATATACAGATAGTAAAATGTGGCTTGTTTATTCAGGAAGATTACAATTTCAATCAGATGAAACATTACAAAATTTAAATGTTGTAAAAGAAACCTTGCTAAATTCTTCTGATGAATCAGCTTTTGTAACTGATGTATCAAAAGATTTAAAAACAGCTATACAAGAAGCACCTATAACATCATCTGAAATAGCTGCAATTATTACCAAAACAATTCCAACTCCAGAAGGAGAAGAACTTACTGCAGATGATAATTCTAAATTAGTAATAGTTGCTTCATCTAGTTTTATATCAGATTATGTTGCACCAGGTTTAACTGAATCTATGCCATTATCTTCTATTGAAAGTAATAAAGACTTTGTTATAAATTCAATGGCCTTTTTAGGAGATAAAGGAAATTCTTTGACAATTAGAAAAGATTATTCTAGTTCAACATATATGCCTACTCAATTACAGAATATGATTGTTATGGCAATAATAATTTTTGTTCCAGTATTTATAATTATTTTTGGAGTTATGATTTGGGCTTATAGACAAAGAAGAAAATAAATTATATAATAAAAATACAATAAGAAACAGATACATTATTTTAGTGTATCTGTTTTTATTGTAGAAAATATTTCTATAATTCATATAATATAAAGATTTTAAGAAAATTGCACATAAATTTTCTTAAATTATTAAACATAAATAAAATATAACCTTAGTAAACATAATATCATAAAATATAACAGAAAGAGCATATTAATATATGGTCTTTTTGTATAATAAAAATCAATAATAATTTTATTATATAAATTATTAAATTAAAGGAGGTAAATAAATGAACTTAGAAGGGAAAAAAATTGGTTTTGCATTTACTGGTTCATTTTGTACTTTCAGAAAAACCATTGAAGAATTAAAAAAAATTGTCAAAATAAAAGATATTGAAGTAATACCATTAATGAGTTTTAATAGTTATAATTTAGACACAAAATTTGGTAATGCTAAAGATTTTATTAAAGAAATAGAAGAAATTACAAAAAATAAAATTATTAATACAGTACCTATGGCAGAACCAATAGGTCCAAAAAAAATGTTTGATATTTTAATAGTTGCACCTTGTTCAGGCAATACTATATCAAAACTTGCAAATGATATTATAGATACACCTGTTACAATGGCAGTTAAATCGCACTTAAGAAATGAAAGACCTGTTGTAATAGCAATATCAACTAATAATGCATTATCTGGTGCTGCTGAAAATATAGGGAAATTACTTAATAGAAAAAACTATTATTTTGTACCTTTTAAGCAAGATAATCCGATAACAAAACCTAATTCTGTTGTTTTTGATCCAAGTTATATTATAAAAACATTAGAATATGCGTTAGATAAAGAGCAAATTCAACCTATTATGTTATGAATATAATATATTTTAAGTATCTAAAATATTAGACCAGCCTTCTAATATTTTAGATACTTTTTCTGTATTCAAAAACTTTATTTTTTATTTATTTTGTGATAAACTATTTTTGTTTAAGAAATTATTACGATAATTAGTATAATAGAAGAATAAGAAAATAAAGATATAACTTAATTTAAAAAGTTAATGTTATTAATAATTAGTACAGTAAATTTTTAAAAGAGTGTTTATAAAATAAAAAAATGTTCATAAGAGGAGAGTATTATGTTTGTAGAAAATAAGTTTATAGTAGGATTAAGTGATATAAATCAATTAAAAGAATTGACAAATACATTTTTATTAAGATTTATGGAAGATGTAGCGGGAATACATTCAGAAATAGCAGGATTTGGTATTACGGATATTGATAAAACTCGAAAATCATGGATTTTATTGTCATGGAAAGTAGAAGTTAAGAAAAGACCTTTAATATGTGATACTTTAAATGTAAAAACATGGTCTTGGTGTATTGATAAATTTTATGCATATCGTGATTTTGAAATAACAAATCAATATAATGAAATAGTTGCAATAGCAACTTCTAAATGGGTATTCATAGATATAGATAAAGGAAAATTAATTAAAGTTCCTGATGAAGTTACAGAAAAGTATAAGCTAGAACCTAATTTTAAAGTTTTTGAAAATAATAATGTGGAAAAATTAGTAGAACCTAAAAATTGTATTAATAAAATTAATTATAAGATAACAAGAAATTTAATAGATATAAATAAACATTTACACAATATTTATTATTTAGATATTGCGAAAGAAACATTACCAGAAGAAATTGCTTTTTCTAATGAACTAAATAATTTTGAGGTTATGTATAAAAAAGAGACAAAACTTGGTGAGAATGTGAAAGCATTATATTCAAAAGAAAACGGTTATCATTATGTAACAATAAAAAATGAAGATGAGAATATTATTCATGCAATTATGAGATTTAAATAATAAAAATATTTATAGTAAAGTTATCTGTACTAAAGTTATTCATAGTAAAATATTTATAAAAGCAGAAATAGAAAGGTTTATGTTAAATATGAAATTTAAAACAAAAGATATAAAAGAATTTCTAAAGAAAAATATAGAATGGATTATAGTATTTATTTGTATTATTTATTTTATTAATATAACAGAAAATGTTTTTGCAAATGAAATAATGAAAAAAGATGTTATAGGATATAAGATAATATCACATTTTATGTCTGATAATATAACACCTATAGCAAAAGTAATTACACAATTTGGAGGTGTAGTTATTCTAATTTCTATAGCAAGTGTTTTATTCATTATAATAAAAAATAAAAAAATTGGATTTTCAATTTTCTTAAATTTATTTATAGTTGCAGGACTAAATCAAATTTTAAAAAATATTGTTCAAAGACCAAGACCAACTCAATATCGTTTAATAAATGAATCTGGATACAGTTTTCCATCAGGTCATTCTATGGCAAGTGCAGCTTTTTATGGATTTCTTATTTATTTGATTTATAAAAGAATAAAAAATAAAAAAATAAGAAATTTATTAATAATATTTTTAAGTATTTTAATTTTATTAATAGGAATTAGTAGAATTTATCTTGGAGTTCATTATACAAGTGACGTTTTAGCGGGTTTTCTTGTTTCTTTATCATACTTAATGATATTTACAAATATTATAGATAATTATATTTTTGATAATAATAAAAAATAAAATATAAAATTATTATAAAGCATTGACTTTTAAAAAAACTGGTGATAGAATTTCCATAGAACTTATGTTCGCAAAACTTGTTTTAAAGGGTGAAATAATTGGAAAGAAAAATATTACATGTGGATGTAAATAATGCTTTTTTATCATGGACAGCTGTAAATATGTTAAAAAAAGGGTATAAAGTTGATATTAGAACAATTCCTTCAATTATTGGAGGAGATGAAGAAAGGCGTTCAGGCGTTGTACTTGCCAAAAGTCCTATTGCAAAAAAGTTCGGAATAGTTACTGGCGAACCAATATATTTTGCTAGGAAAAAATGTAATAAATTAGAAGTATTTCCAGTAGATTTTAAAATATTTAATAAATATTCCAATGATTTGTATAAATTACTTTCAGAATATACAGATAAAATTGAAAGATTTAGTATAGATGAATGTTTTTTAGACTTAACTCATTACCTAAATGGAAAAAAATTAGAAGATGTTGCATATGAAATTAATAGAAGAGTTGAGAAAGAACTTGGATTTACAGTAAATATTGGTATATCTTCAAATAAGTTGTTAGCTAAAATGGCGTCTGATTTTGAAAAACCAAATAAAATTCATACACTTTATGAATACGAAATAGAAGATAAGATGTGGCCATTACCAGTATCAGATCTTTTTATGATTGGAAAAAAAACAGTACCTAAATTATATAATTTAAGAATTAAAACTATTGGTGACTTGGCTAGAACTGATAAAAATTTTTTAATAAAGAAATTTGGAAAGTTTGGATTGATGATGTGGAACTATTCAAATGGAATAGATGAAACTGAAGTTAATGAAAAAGAAGATAATCCTAAAAGTATAGGAAATTCTGTTACTTTACCATATGATATGATTAATGTTGATGAAATTGAAAAAGTAATAATTGCATTATGTGATCAAGTTGCTTATAGATTAAGATATAACAATTTAATAGCAAATACAGTTAATGTACAACTTAGAACAAGTGATTTTAAAGATTATTCACATCAAAAACAATTAAAATTTGCAACAGCTTCAACTAAGGAAATTATAGAAGTAGCAAAAAATATTTTTGAAGAAATGTATAAAAAAGAACCTATAAGGCTTGTAGGAGTTAGGGTCGATAATTTAGAAAATAAAGAACAAAATCAAATATCAATATTTTCTTTAATGGAAGATGATAAAAAGCAAGAGAAAATTGATATAGTATTAGATAAATTAAAAAACAAATATGGATATAATGCAATAACTAGAGCAGGAAAATTAGATGTTGAAAATATTATTAAAAGAAATAGATATGAGGAGAAATAATAATGATAAAATCTGAAGAGAACCCAGAATTTGTAAATGATTTTTTAGATTATAGTTCTACAATTTTAAATAAATCAGAGAATACCATAAAAGAATATAATTATGATATTGCTCATTTTTTAAAATATATAAAATTTAGATATAAATTAACAGATATTGATAGTGAAGAATTTATAAAAAAAATAAAGATAGATGATTTTGATATAGAAACTTTAAAAAAAGTTACTTTACAGGATATCCATTCATTCTTAGCATATCTTAAAACTTGTTATTCTAGTAAACCAGCAACACTTGCTAGGAAAACAGCAACATTAAGAGTTTTTTTCAAATATATGAGTAATAAAACTAAAAAATTATCTGTAAATCCAGCTCAAGATTTAGAAACACCAAAACTAGGAAAAAGATTACCCAAATATTTAACATTAGAACAAAGTAAAGAACTATTAGAAACAGTATCAAATCCAACAAATAATATCGGTCACGGAAATCATGATAATTCTGAAAGAAATTTTGCAATGATTACACTTCTTTTAAATTGTGGAATACGTTTGTCAGAACTTGTCGGAATAAATATAAGTGATATAGATTTTGAAAATTACAAATTAAATGTAATTGGAAAAGGAAATAAAGAAAGGACAATTTATTTAAATAACGCTTGTATAAAAGCATTAAATTCTTACTTAAGTGTTAGACCAAGAGATGGAGTTAAATTTGATTCTAGAGATGCATTATTTCTAAGTGAACAAAAAAAACGCATTAGTCGAAGAACAGTACAATACATAGTAAAAGAAGAATTAAAATTAGCTGGAATTGAAAAATCAGATAAATATTCTGTGCATAAATTAAGACATACTGCGGCAACGCTTATGTATAAATATGGAAATGTTGATATAAGAGCATTGCAAGAATTATTAGGACATGAAAGTATATCTACAACTGAAATATATACTCACGTTGATAATGAGCAAATAAGAAATGCTGTAGAAAATAACCCTTTAGCAAATATGTAATTTTTCAAAATGATAGAAGAGGATTTCTTATTTAAAAGAATTTCTTCTAAGAACGATTTCTTAAGAGAAAAGTAAATTATTGATATTGTGATGATTAATAAATAAAAATTCGATTAAAATTTTGTATTTGATGTAATGCATTATTTTTAAATATATAATAAAATACAAATTTATAAAGGAGATAAAATGATATTTGCCTCAATGACTTTTTTATGGATATTTTTACCTATTTTATTAATAATATATTTTTTAGCAAAAGATAAATATAGAAACATAATTCTATTGATATTTAGCTTAATTTTTTATAGTTGGGGAGAGCCTAAATATGTTTTTTTAATGATAATCTCGATTATGCTAAATTATGTATTAGGATTAATACTTGATAAAACCAAAAATAAATTAAAAAAATTTATTCTTTTCATTTCAATATTATTAAATTTAGGTTTATTAGCGTATTTTAAGTATTTTAATTTCATTATAGAAAATATAAATAAAATATTTCAAATACATTTTTTTGAAACGAAAGAAATTGCTTTACCAATAGGAATTTCTTTTTATACTTTTCAAATAATGTCATATATAATAGATTTGTATAGAGGAGACATTGTAGTACAAAAAAATCCATTAAATCTTGCTTTATATATATCTTTTTTTCCACAACTTATTGCAGGACCGATTGTAAAATATCATGACATAGAAGAACAAATTGGTAGTAGAACTGTTTCAATAGAAAAATTTTCTCAAGGTATAAAAAGATTTATAATAGGATTGTCTAAAAAAGTTCTTATTGCAAATACTCTTGCCCTTATGTCTGATACAGCATTTGATTCTGATATATCAGCTCTTTCAGCTCCTATTGCTTGGTTACGGAATAATTTGTTATATGTTTCAAATATATTATGACTTTTCAGGATATAGTGATATGGCAATAGGTCTTGGAAAAATGTTTGGATTTGAATTTATGGAAAATTTTAATTTACCATATGTATCTACATCTATAACAGAATTTTGGAGAAGATGGCATATATCTTTATCAACGTGGTTTAAAGAATATTTATATATACCTTTAGGAGGAAATAGAAAAGGAAAAACAAGAACATACATAAACCTAATTATTGTATTTTTAACTACTGGATTATGGCATGGTGCATCTTGGAATTTTATATTTTGGGGAGCATTTCATGGATTCTTTATTCTTATAGAAAGAATAAAGCTAAAAGAATTATTAGACAAGAATAAATTTAAATTTATTAATCATATATACACATTAGCTGTTGTTATGTTTGCATGGATCTTTTTTAGGGCAGATGGATTTATAAATGCAATAAAATATATACAAGTTATGTTTTCAAATAAATTAACTACAGATCTTGAGTTATCGTCAATTATAAATATCAAACTATATGTTATTTTAGTAATATCAATAGCTTTTAGTGGAATCATTCAATATTTTACAAAAAAAATAGATAAAAGAACATTTCTTGAACCAGTTTTTGTTACTATACTTATGTCATTTTGTATTATGACACTTGTATCAAACACTTACAACCCATTTATCTATTTTAGATTTTAAAAATATAATAAGAATATGTTTATAAAATCTATAATTTATATTAAAGTAAATATTAAAACAAATATTAAAACAAATATTAAAACAAATATTATAAACATATGATAATAGGAGATATTAGTATGGAAAAAACAAAGAAAATTGATATAGCAATTATTGTAGTTTTTTTAGCAATGCTAATTTTACCACATGTAGTGTATTTTTTTGTAGAAGATATGTTCTCCAAAGATAATAGCGAAAATAGAAATTTAGCAGTAAAACCAAATTTAGAATTTAAATCTTTGTCTGAATTTCCAAATAACTATGATAATTATTTTAATGATAATTTACCATTTAGGAAAATTATACAAAGAGCATATAATAATATTAGTTACTATTTATTTAATGTTAGATCTTTAAATAATGTAATAATTGGAAAACAAACTGAAAATGGTACTATGCAATGGTTATTCTATAATAAGAAAAGTGATGGAAATCCAATACAGTATGCAATGGGAACAAGAAGTTTTACAGAAAAGGAAAAAGATTCTGCAATAATAAATATAAAATTAAACACACAAAAATTAGAACAAAAAAACATGAAATTATATTATTTTATAGCACCTAACAAAAGTACAGTATACAAAGAACTTTTACCAAATAATATAAAAATAAAAAATCAAAAAAATATAGTTCAAGAATTTTATGAATATATAAAAAGTCAAAATATAGAAAATATAGTTTATCCATATAATGAATTAATTGAAGCAAAGAAAACAGCCTATTGCTATAGTAGTTTGGATACTCATTGGAATTTATATGGTGGTTTTATAGGAACAAGTTTATTACAAAATAAAATAGATCCAACTTATAATTATTTATTTAGTAATGCTGTTATCAGAAGTGGAGATTTATATGACACATCAGGAGATTTATCAAGAAATTTAAATATAAGCAGTATGGGAAAATTTAAAGAAAGAAAAATAACTATTGAAAATTTTTTAGATGATAAAGAATATTCTGTAACACAAGAAGGTGATTCTTTTACATACATTAATGAAAATCCATTGATAGATAAAGAAATACTAATTATTGGCGATTCTTTTAGTGATGGACTTTCACGTAATTTTATAAAAATGTATTCAAAAATTACATATTTACCGTTTTATATGTATAGCAATGAACTTTTAGAAAAACTATCTCCAGACATAGTTATAATTGAAGCTGTTGAAAGAAATATAGATAATATAATAAATTTTTTTATTATATAAATAATACGACTTATATTTTATATAGCATATTTTAATTATTACATATTATATTATATTATATTATATTATTGCATTATTATGTAAACCGTAGTATAATATATATTAGTTGTATAAATAATTGTTTAAATATAGGGAGTAATATATGAAAAAAGAATCAATAAAATCTGTATTAAAAAAACTATATAAAATATTAACTAAAAAACAAAAAATTTCTTTTTTAATCATTGTTGTGATAATGATAATATCAGCTACATTAACTCAAGTAACACCAAAAGCAATAGGTTGGTTGACAGATGATATTTTAACTCAAAGTGAAATTGCATTTTTTAAAGTTATTCCTTTTCTTATATTAATTTTAATTGTTAATGTAGTAAATGAAATAATTAAAATAATAAGAAGAGTTATGGTTGAGGATACTGCGACAAGAACTGAAAAACAAGCTAGAGGAATGGTTATAAAATCTTTACTTATGGCTCCACTTTCTTATTTTAGAGAAAATATGACAGGAAACATACATGGAAGAATGAATAGATGCTTAGAAGGAACAGTTAAATTAGAGAAATTATTATTTATGGATTTTGCACCTGCAATATTTAACAGTATTGCAGCAATTATAACAATTTTTATAACATTACCATTTATTTTGGCATTACCGATGATGTTAGTTATACCAATTGGAGTATTTATAGTTTTCAAACAAATAAATAGTCAAAAAGGTATAAGAGTAGAACTATTAGAAAGCAAATCAGAAATGGATGGTACTATAGTAGAACTAATAAATGGAATTGAAGTTATAAGAATAAGTGATAGTGTTAATTTTGAAACAAGTAGATTTGATAATAAATCAGAATTTTTAAGGGCAAAAGAAATGAAACATCATAAGGCTATGGCTATGTACGATTGCTTAAAATTTATAAATCAAGCATTTTTTACAGTACTAATAATTGGAATATCAACTTTTTTAGCAACGAAAAATATTATTTCTGTTGGTAGTGTTTTGACAGCTTATTTATGTTTTAATCAATTGATAAAACCACTTGAAGAATTACATAGAATATTTGATGAATTATCTGAATGTACTGTTTTAGCTACTGATTTTTTCAAAATGGTAGAAATACCAAATGATTTTTCATATAGTCAATTTTCAAACGAAAATAATAATGATAATAATATAAAAACTGATAAAATCGTTGATATAAAAAACTTAATGTTCTATTATAATGAAGATAAAAATAAAGTTATATTAGATAATTTTAATTTACAAATTGACAAAGGAATGTTTTTAGGAATTGCTGGACCAAGTGGATGTGGAAAGTCTTCTCTTATTAAAGCAATTTCAAAATTAGAAAAAGGAAATGGTACAATTATAGTCGATTCAAAAAATATAAATTCCTTAAGTAGAAAAGATATTTCAGAGATAATTGCATTAGTTCCACAAATTCCATTTTTAATAGCAGGTACAATTTTTGAAAACATATGTTATGGAATAGATAGACAAGTGTCTTTAGAAGAGGTAGAAGAGGCAACTAAAAAAGCATATATTTATGATTATATAAATAGTTTGCCAGAAAAATTTAATTCTATTATTGCAGATGGTGGAAACAATTTATCAGGGTGGCAAAGACAAACAATAGCAATAGCTAGAGTGTTTTTAAGAAAACCCAAAATTTTGATACTAGATGAAGCAACTTCTGCTTTAGATAATACTTCTGAAAAACATATACAAACAGAATTTGAAAAACTACAAAAAGAAAATAATACGACAATTATTTCAATTGCACATAGGTTAAGTACTTTAAAAAATTGTGATAAGATTATTGTTTTAAATAAAGGAAAAATACAAGAAAGTGGTAAATATAATGAACTAATTGAAAAAAATGGAATATTTAGTGATATGTATTATGGAAAATTAAAATAAATTTTAGATTTCTTAAGAAACTTTTAACGTTTATTTTAATAGAGATTTAAATTATATTTTAATAATACTTTATATGTGAAAATTCAAACAAAATTGATTTTAATAAGGAACAGAAAGCAATCCAAAAAATGATAGAGCTAATGCTCTATATTGGATCGGACGCTTTGTAGGAGGTGGATTAAAAGCCATTTCCGAATAGTAAGTAGGCAGATTAAAAATTCTAGAAGGCACATCTGGTAAAGGTGTGCCTTCGTTATATTAATATTCAAAGTTCATATAAAAATATATTTACTATATAATATGAAATCTAATATATAATAATTATAAAAGAAGAAAAGAATCAAGAAATCTTAATTATGATGAAGTAGTATATATTGACTTTTAATATGTTTTGAAATACAATTACAACAATAAAAGCAAAAAATATATAATATCAACAGAGTTTAAAGATGAGTTTGTTAGGAGACTAAAGATGAAAGAAAAAGGAATTTTACTACCAATATTTTCACTTCCTAGTAAGTATGGAATAGGAGATTTTGGAAAAGAAGCATATGAGTTCATAGATATATTAAATCAAAACAATATGAAATATTGGCAAATCTTACCTATAAATGCTTGCGATAATTTACCATATTCACCACAAAGTTATTATGCTTTAAATGAAAATTACATATCTTTGGATTTTTTGGAAGAAGAAGGCTTAATTGAAAAAACTGAAGTAAGAGAAGATACTGATAGAGTAAAATATGATAATTTTAAGAAAAAATATTATTATGAAGCTTTTGATAATTTTAATAAAAATGATGATTACGAAAATTTTATTAAAATTAAAGAAATAAATGAATATGCTGAATTTATAAGTAATTTAAGAGAAGAAAGTAAAGAGTATTATTTATTTTTACAATATATAGCAAATAAACAATGGTTAAAACTTAAAGAATATGCAAATTCAAAGAATATAGAAATCATTGGCGATATGCCGATATATCCTACTTTTGAATCTAGTGAAACAAAATATCATCCTGAATATTTTGAAATAGAAAATGGGAAATTTACTTTTGAAGCAGGAACACCACCAGATTATTTCAATAGTGATGGACAAAAGTGGAACAGTCCAGTATATAATATAGAAAATATGAAAAAAAATAATTACGAATATCTAATAAAAAGATTTCAATATTATTTAAAATTATTCGATAAAGTTAGAATTGATTATTTTAGAGGATATGATTCTTTTTTTAAAATACCAATTGGGAAATCTGGAAAAGATGGATTTTATGTAGATAGTGTAAGCTATGACTTTTTTGATAAATTATTTCAAAATACAAATATAAAAATTAATGATTTAATAATAGAAGATTTAGGAGATATAAGAGAAGAAACTGTTAAATTAAGAAATCATTATGGATTTACAAGGCAAAAAATTTTACAATTTACAATTGATTTAGATAATTTGTATGATAGAGATAATGAATCAGAAAATGTTTTAGTTTTTCCTGGAAATCATGATTGTCATACAATATATGGATGGTATAAAACCCTAAATGATGAATATAAAGAAAGATTAAAAGAATTTTTAAGAAGAAATGAATGTTATGATATAAATGTTAATATTGGAATAATGCAATATTGTTCAAAATGCAAAGCTAAAATGGCAATTATATCAGTTCAAGATATTTTAGGTTTAGATGATAGTTCTAGAATAAATTTTCCAGGCACTGTTTCAACGAATAACTGGTCATGGAAACTTACAAATTTCAATGATTTTAGAGAAAGAATAAAAGATTTTTAAAAATAAATGTATTTATAATAGAAAATTTATTAAGGAGGAATAAAAAGTATGTGTACAGCAATAACTTATACAACAGATAATCATTATTTTGGGAGAAATTTAGATTTGGAATATTCATATAAGGAAACAATTACTATAGTTCCTAGAAATTATGAATTTAAATTTAGAAAAGTAGAAAATATTAATAATCATTATGCAATTATAGGAATGGCATATGTTACAAATGATTATCCGCTCTATTATGATGCTATAAATGAAAAAGGATTAGGAATAGCTGGATTAAACTTTCCATCAAATGCTGATTATAAAGAAATAGAACTTGGAAAAAATAATATTGCACCATTTGAATTTATACCATATATTTTATCGCAATGTTCAAATATTGAAGAAACGAAAAAAATATTGGAAAATATAAATATTGTAAAAATTAATTTTAGTGATGAATTACCAGTATCACCATTACATTGGATAATTGCAGATAAGGAGAAATCTATAACTGTTGAAAGTGTTAAAGATGGATTAAAGATATATGATAATCCAGTTGGAGTTCTTACAAATAATCCAACTTTTGATATTCACTTATTTAATTTAAATAACTATATTAGTTTATCAACTGAACAACCAATAAATAGTTTTTCAAAAGACTTAAATTTAGAAACTTATAGTCGTGGAATGGGTGCAATTGGATTACCAGGAGACTTGTCATCTGCTTCTAGATTTGTTAAAGCAACATTTACAAAAATGAATTCAAAATCTGGAAATTCAGAATCTGAAAGTATAAGCCAATTTTTTCACATATTAGAATCAGTATATCAACAAAGAGGATGTGTTCATATGGGAGAAGGAATGTATGAGATAACTATTTATAGTTCTTGCTGTAATATGGATAAAGGAATATATTATTATACAACTTATGAGAATAATCAGATTACTGGAATAGATATGAATAAAGAAAACTTAGATAGCAGTGAATTAATAAATTATAATTTGATTAAAGGACAACAAATATTTATGCAAAATTAGAATAAATCAATACAATAATTTATAGGAAAGGAAGAGATTTGTTATGGAAAAATCAAAAGTTTATTTTTGTAAGGAAATTACTCCAGAAAATATTGTTAAAATGTATAAAATTTTAGGAAAAGAATTACCAGGAAAGGTTGCAGTTAAATTACATTCAGGAGAAAAGGGAAATAAGAATTATTTAAAACCAGAATTCGTAAAAGAAATAGTAGATTATGTTAATGGAACTGTTGTTGAATGCAACACAGCATATTCAGGAGCAAGAAATTATACAGATAAACATCTAAAATTGATTAAAGAACATGAATGGGATAAATATTTTAAATTTGATTTATTAGATAGCGAAGGACCAGATTTAGAATTAGATATTCCAAACGGAAAAATTTTAAAGAAAAATTATGTTGGAAAAAATTTAGCAAATTATGATTCAATGCTTGTACTTTCTCATTTTAAAGGTCATGCAATGGGCGGATATGGAGGAGCCTTAAAGCAATTATCAATTGGATGTGCTTCATCTGCTGGGAAAACTTTAATTCATACAGCTGGAAAGGTTAATGAGCAAAAAGAATTATTTAATAATTTACCAGAACAAGATAGATTTTTAGAAGCAATGGCAGATGCAGCAGAATCAGTAGTAAACTACTTTAAAGGTAACGTTGTGTTTATAAATGTTATGAAAAATATTTCTAAAGATTGCGATTGTGATGGAAATGCATCAAGCCCTTGTATGAATGATATTGGAATTTTGATATCTCTTGATTCTGTAGCAATAGATCAAGCATGTTTAGATTTAGTATATAATTCAAAAGATCCAGGAAAGGATGTTTTAATAAAAAGAATTGAATCATTAAATGGTGTGCATACAATTGAAGCAGCGGCAGAGCTTGGACTTGGTTCAAGAGAATACGAATTAATTAATGTAGATTAAAATTTATTAATAAAGGATTTAAAAAATGCAAAGTACAAAAATAATAGTTTGTTCTAAAAACAAAGCAAAGCAAGATGCTGTAAATACTGTTGTGAGAGAATATTTCAATAATTTTGAAATAAAATCACTAGAAACCAATTCTGGTGTATCTGAAACTCCTGTTGGAGATGATGAAGGAATAAAGGGTTGTTTAAATCGTATAGAAGATGCAATTAATCAAAATCAAGATGGTGATTTATATATAGCTATGGAAGGAATTTTAACTAAATCCGAAT
>CANQEK010000021.1 GCA_947594985.1 uncultured Clostridia bacterium | reverse complement strand
CAGCAAACAAAGCTGCTTCTTCTCCACCTGCACCTGCTCTTATTTCGCAAATTACGTTTTTATCATCATTTGGATCTTTTGGTATTAAAAGAATTTTTAATTCTTCTTCTATTTTAGGAAGCTTTTCTTTTGCTTCCAACATTTCCATTTCAGCAAGTTCTTTCATTTCTAAATCATTAAGCATTTCCTTTGCTTCTTCCAAATTTTTTAAAACAGTTTTATATTCTCTATATTTAAAAACAATTTCTTCTATATCACTATGTTCTTTCATTAATTTTTTCCAGTCATTTTGCTTAGCAATAATATCCGGGTCACTTATCAATGTATTTAATTCTTCATATCTTTTTTCTACATCTTCTAACCTTTGAAACATACTAAAACTTCCTTTTCTACAAAATTGCTATAATATTATATCACAAATAAATATTGTATACAATATCTAAATTTCAATATTTAACTTATATTTTGAATTTTATAATCCAGCCCTAATTCATCTAAAACTTCTTCTTCTCTTTTTGAACAAGTAAAAATAATAATTTGATTATTTTTAAAATTAATACTTAAATATTTTAATATATTTTTTAATCTTTCATTATCAAAATACGCAAAAGCTTCATCAAAAATAATAGGCATATTTTCATCTGTTATTTCCTCTAAAACACTTAATCTTAAAGAAATATACATTTGATCAATTGTTCCAACACTAAGTCTAGATACTGGTACATAACTTCCATTTTCAATTTCAACATCTAATCCATCAGTATCTGATAAAACTATATTTGTATATCTATTGTTAGAAATTTTTGAAATAATATCACAAAGATTATCTGTAAAACGAGGACTTATACTTTCTTTTACTAATTTATTAGCCTTTTCTAAACACTCTTTAGCTATATTAAATGATTTATTTATAGATAAAAGTTCTTGTTTTTCTTCTTCAGCATCTCGAATTTCTTCCTCAATCATAGATAGGCTATCAAGCTTATTTGCTATTTCTCTTTCATTATTTTCCATTGTATGTAATTTAAATTTTATTGTATTTAATCTATTTTCCTTATTTTGAATTTCTTTTAAAATATCATTATAATCTTTGCTTAAAACGTCTTCTATATATCCTAAATCTAAATATTTTATATATTTTTCAGTAAGAACTTTATTTTCTTTTTCTAATTCAATTGAAAACTTTTTTTCTTTCTCTTCAACTAATTCTGTCTGTTCTTTCTTATTTCTATTTAAAACCTCTATCTCATTTATAATTTTTTCTTTTTCTATATTTCTATTTTTAAATTTTTCTTTTATTTTCTTTTCTTCTTTATTTTTTCTATAAAGAATATATATAACAGGTAATAGAATAACGAAATTTATTAATTTATAAGGATTAAAAATCATTAAAATAATAAATGCTATTATAAAAACTAAAATTAAAATATAATAATTTTTACTATGTACTTCTTCTAAACTTTCTTCTGCTTTATCATTACAAACTTTATAATTTAATTCTTTTATTTTTTGAACATAATCATTTTCTAAATTTTTATTAAAATTTATTTCTGCACTTTTTACTCTATTATTATCCAATTTTAATCTAATTTCATTTAATAATTCTTTTTTTATCATTTCATCTTGTTCTTCTAATTTTAATTGTTCTTTCTCAATTGAATTATCATAAATGCTGTCTTTATATGTTTCTAAGTTTCTTTTTTCTTCTAGTAATTTATAAATCTTATTATTAACAATATTTATTGGTTTTTGAGAACTTCGTTCTGTACCAATTTCTTCTAATTGCCTTTTATTTAATTTATCCATTGATTTCTTAAAAGATATATTATCATCACCAGTTGAAACAAAATTGCTTATTTTTTGTATAATGCTATTTTGACTTGACGTACTTAGCTTAATTCCCTCTTGTTCAGTTATTGCTGTATTCAAAAAAGTTTCTTCATCAATTCCTGTTTGCTCTGTAAAAAAATCTATCCCTTTATTTTTATCTATTTTAAATGTCTTTGAGATATCTTCCTTATTTGAATTGTATATTATTGGATTTTTCTTTTTAAATTCTCTATATACTTCAAATTTTTCTCCATTTTTTAATGTATAATCAATTTTTCCAGAAAACTCTTCTGTTTTCCAAGGTTTATATTTATCAAAATCTGAAATTTCTTTTCCATTTTTATTTTTTGATGTACCATACAATATTGATGATATAAACTTCAATATGCTTGATTTTCCAGATTCATTTTCGCCATAAATAATGTTTATTCCATCTGATAATTCAATTTCTTTATTTTTTAATTTTCCAAATCCATTAATTTTCAAATTGTTTATTTTCAATCTCTTCACTCCTTAAAATAACATATTTGTAAAGCATTATAAGACATCTAAGCCTATCTCCAATGCCCTTTGATATTCTTCTTCTGTACATAATCCATTTTTATACAAAGAAAGTACTTCTCTAACAAATATACCTTTAAGATTATTTTGCTCACATAATTTTTCAATATCATAAGATATTTTTGTACTATCTTTAATTTTTAAAACATTTTCTGTTGAAACAGCTTTTAATATTTCTCTTGTATTTATTTCAAAATTTCTTTTACCTGTAAGAATTACTTTATAAACATTTTTACTTTCTAAATTTAAATCTAGAATAGCTTCTATTAAATCTTCCTTAGATAAAAATTTTTCAACATCAATATTTATCTCTTCAAATTTTCTATCATCTAATTTTACAAATTTTACTTTAGTTGTTTTATTTTCTATTTCTCCAACTATCATTCCATGTTCCCCTAATTCATCAAAACCAAGAGAAATTAAAGAACCTGGATAAAAAATTTTATTTTTATTTTCTAAATTATTTTTATGAATATGTCCCATAGCAATATAATCAAATTTATATTGAGCTAGTGTTGACTCAAGTATTGGATTATAAGAAAATCCATCACTATCTCTTGAACCATTTAAATCACAATGAGTTATAAGTATATTAGGCTTATTAGAATTTTGTAATTCTATATTTACTAGCGGACTTTCATTCATATAAAATTCTGTAAATGCCATCCCATAAATATTTACTTTACTATCTTCATATTTTTTAATTTTAGAATCATTAAATATATATACGTTCTCGCCAAAATTATATGTATCATAATATGAGCCTTTAATATATGGATCGTGATTTCCAGGTGTAATAAATATTTTAGTATTTGGAATTTCTTTAAATAAATTAATTATATATTCAATTGTAGAAGTTTTTACATATTCATTTTCATACAAATCTCCTGCGATAAATAAATATTCAATATCATTATCCTTTATATATTCAATTACTTTTTTAAAAGCTATTCTCTGTTCCAATCTTCTCTTTTCACCAAGTCCTTCTCTTGCGCTTAAAGAAGTAAATGGTATATCAAAATGTATATCTGCTATATGTACGAATTTCATATACTTTCCTCGTATAATAAATATATATAATTATACGAAACTCCTTTCTAAATTTTTATCATATATATTAAAATGGATGTCAAAAGAATAATTATTTATGACATCCACTATTTTTATATTTTATTAATTTGAATCATCATCAACTGAACCAAACAATTCATCAAATTTAGCTTCTAACTCTTTTTGTATATCAACTAATTCTGTTTGCTTATCATCAACATTATTTACTTCAGTACTTTGATGAGCCACTTCTTCATTATTATTAGTTTCTAAATCATTATCATTTGATTCATATGAAAATAAATCATCTAATGATTCTAATGAATTTGGATTATTACTATCATTTTCATCATCTGATTTATATGGGTTATATTTTCTCCAGAATCCTCTATCAATATTTACATCATTATGATTACATTTATATCTAGTAACTAATTTTCCCTCTGGATATTTAAAATAATAATACTTATTTGCTTTAATTGGTTTTATACCTTTTTCATAAATTATACAAACATCATTGTCCATTCTTCTTAATTCATCTGGTGTCATAAGGGCTCTTCCTAATATTTGATCAGATTCACTTTTACCTTGTTTCCAGTCCTCTCTATCTTTATTAACTGATATATTATCTCTTGTTATAGTTTTTTCTCCAAGAGCTTTTGAAAAATATTCAACTGTCTTTTGAGAGTTAGAACCTAAGAAAAGGTGTGTATCGCAGTTACCTATAATTGTTTCATGTGCTTCTTTATAAACAGCTTCTAATTGATCTAGATTTTGTAAAATAACACTAAATGATATTTTTCTACTTCTTGAAGTAGAAATTTTCTTATCAAAATCGGGAATCTGTCCAATATTAGCAAATTCGTCCAAAATAAAATATGTAGGGACTGGAAGTTGCCCACCACTAATATCAGCAAAATCATATAATTGTTGTATCATCTGTGAGAAAAATATCGTCAATAAGAAATCATACGCAGTATGTGTATCTGAAGATATAACATAAACTGCAGTTTTCTTTTTACCAATCTCTGTAAAATCTATTGTATTTGTAGATGTTACTTCTGCTATTTCTTTTGAATCAAATTTACCTAATTTAGATTGTAGAGTACCAAGTACTGATCCAAAAGTTTTATCAGGCAACATTTCTATATTTTTATAATACATTCTAGCTGGATGGTCAAACGGTAATTGATTTATTAAGTTTGAAAGTAAACTATTTCCATCACCACTATTTGCTGCTCTAACAAGCTCTGAACAACTTGATAAACTTTGTTCTTCTAAAGGTCTTACAGCTTTTAAATAATATATTAAAGCTTTCATTAACATTTCAGACATATCATCCCAAAATGGATCTGAACTTTTACTACCCTCACCTTGACCTTTTACTATAGTATTAGCAATTATATCTACATCAATTTCATTTTTTATATGATGAAGTGGATTATATCCATCACTATGTTGAGGATGCACTAAATTTAAAACTTTAATATCATATCCCCTAGATTTAAAATAACCAGCTGTCATATCATACAATTCACCTTTTGGATCTGTAAAAACATATGAACCTAGTAATTGCATTGCATTAGGTACAACGTATGATGCTGATTTACCAGCACCAGAACCTCCGTACAACTAAAACATTAACATTTCCACGTTTATCTACAGGTAAATAATTTTTTTCAGCTAGTATTATTCCTTTGTTCTTACTTAAAACTTTATATTGTTCTCCATTTTCACACCAATCACTTGAACCATTTTCTATATTTTCATATTCGTGTTTTGGAAGTGCTTTTAGTATTCCAATTGATACTGCAAAAGCTGATATAATAAATACCCACTTTAAACAAGCTCCCAAAATACCTATGCAATCTGCAGAAAAAGCAGGTCCAATTTGTTTAAGTGGACTAGTAATTCCTTTTCCTAATTGAATTAGAAATGGATTCCACCAATCACCATTCATAGTATCTTCTGCTAAAGTCATTCCAGCAGTCTGATTTGCAGTATTAATTGCAACTGAAAATGGTATAATAAACCAAACAATTATTACTACAAGTAAGATTCCAAAAGCTATTAACTTACCTTTTATTTTTTTAATAGCAGCTTTTAATTTATCTAAAATTCCCATTTCTTCACCTTTTCTTAAGTAATATAATAATTTATTGTCAATTGCAAATATCGTTAATTTTTATTTTTCGCTAATATTTCTTTGATTCTTATCATTTTTATTCTTTCCGTCAACATTTTGGCCATTTATACCGTTTTTTGTTCTTGCAAGAACACCTCCTAATATATCTCTGATTTTATCGGTAAATTTAATAGTAGAACTATTTCCTGTATCAAGATTTTTTGATTTACCATCCTTCACTCCAGTTTCATTTTTTCTTGATTTATCATCATTTATTCCAGTTTCAATTATATTTATTTTTACATCTGAATAATTATCCATTCTTTTTTCTACACTATTCTCTGTCTCTTGTTGATCAGCCATTTACAACTATCTCCTTTCAAATCATTTTATTTAAATAATTTTTAATCTGATTTTATTTCAAAAGCAAAATATCTTTTATAAGGTTTTAATTTGCATTTTCCCCTAACTTCATTTGTCTCTTCATCAAAATACAAAATTGGTTTTATTTCTTCTCCTGTTTCTGGATCAATTATTGATATTGGTCTTTGCATATTTGGTGTATATGCAAAATCTTTATAATCAGTTTCTTCTTCATTGTATAAAGTTTTAAATTTCATAGGCATTGGTTTTTTAGAAATTCTTATAACATCATAATCTAAAAATCCCATATTAACTATTACTTTCTCCTTTGAAAAAGAAAGTATTATAAGTGGATTTCCTTCTGGAGAAGGATTTTCAATAAAAAATGTTTTTTTCTTTTTTTCTCCAATCAATTCTTCTGAATATTCTAATCTTTCAACAGTATATTTTGGTGAATTTTTTGCAAATTCTTTTTCTGTTTTATTTACTTTATAAATTACTGTATTTATATTTATAGGATCTGTAATACTAAAATATTTTCCTTGTAAATTATCTTCAACCATTTTTTACACTCCTTTAAAGTTTATTAGAAATGTCTTTTTATCTTTTGTTAAAAATACATATTAATTATATAATAACAATAAATAAAAGTCAATAATTTAATAGATTATGTTAACTCTTTTCTAGGATTAAATTTAGACATCTCGTTAAATTTTTTAAATAGCTCCAATTCCTGATTATTAGGTTTTTTAGGAATCATTATTTTAGTGTCTAATATTAACTTTCCTCTTCCACCTTTATTATCTTTATAACCTCTATTTTCTATTTCTATTTTTTCACCACTTTGAATACCTGCTGGCACATAAACACAAACATCTTCATTAATACCATTTATTGTTACTTTTGTGCTAAGAGCAGCCTCCCATGGAGTAAGATAAAGATTTGTCTTTAAATTATATCCTTCTAAAGAAAATTTCTCATCATTCTTAATTTTTACTCTTATAAATAAATCACCATTTTTTCCACCATGAACACCTGGTTTACCTTGTCCAACAATTCTAATCTTTTCATTATTTTGAATTCCTGGTGGAACTTGTACTTTAAATTTTTTTAAAGTACCTTCTACAGTTCTTACTCCTATAGTTTGCTCTTTTCCTCTAAAAGCATCTTCGATAGAAATATCTAATTCTGTTTCTACATTTTCACCTTTACTAGGTATTTTTTTATTTTTTTCTTTTTTAGTAAAATCTTTTTTATCTATAGTTCCAAAAAACATATTAAAGAAATCACTTGAAATTGAATCTTTACTACGTTTACTTTCTTCATATGTTGAATTCTTTTTTCCAACATATCGATACCACATTCTATCATATTTCCTTTTACTAATTTTATCTGATAAAACACGATACGCTTCATTTATATCTTTAAATCTTTCTTCATTACGTCCATTTGTAATGTTTACATCAGGATGATATTTTTTTGCTTGTTCTCTATAAGCTGTTTTTATTTCAGTCGTAGTTACTTTATTATTTGGTAAATCTAAAATCTTGTAATAATCCTTAAATATCATTTCAACATCCCCCGAACTTTTATAAAATTCAATTTGATTATATCATCTTAACTTTTATTTGTGAAGTAATTTTTTATTTTTTAACACCTTTTGTTCCACTTTGCATTGCAAGTATGTTTTGATTGTAAGAAAATGTTAATTTTTCTTTATCTCTATGTCTTTTTATAGCAATATCTATTATTTGATCTAATTCATTTTCAAAACTTTTTCCAGTAGCTTCCCATAAATAATATGATAGTGCTCCAGGAATTGTATTTATTTCATTTACATACACATTATCTGTTTTATTATCAATTAAAAAATCTACCCTAGCAACACCACTACATCCTAAAATTTTAAATACTTCTCTAGCTAATTCTTGTATTTCTTCAGTTTTTTCTTTACTTATTTCTGCTGGTATTTTTTTATTAGAAAATTGACTATTACTTTTACTTGCACAATTTTTTTGACCAAATTTAATAGTAGAACCTTTTCCACCACCAATTGTACCACCTTTAGATTTTCCATTTCCGATATATTTATCTGTATAACTTAAAATTTCATCTGAAAAAAATGGTTCTTCACAAACTGAAGTTTCACTTTCAGTCAAATTTCCAATTACAGAACAATTAATTTCTTTTAAATCTTCAACTGCTTTTTCTACTATTATTCTGTCCGCAAATTCCATTGCAAATTCTATAGATTCTTGTAAATCTATCTTATTCTTTGCCTTTCTGATACCAACACTTGAACCAAGATTTCCAGGTTTTACAATCATTGGATATTCTAATTCATCTTCTATATCATTCAAAACTTTTTCTTCATCTTTTATGTACTGATTTGAATAAAAAGATACAAAATCCACTACTGGTATTCCAGAATCTCTCAAAACTTTTTTCTGTAAAATTTTATCCATCCCTATACTTGATGCCATTATATCAGGGCCAACAACTGGAATTTTAAGTAAATTTAAAAATCCTGCAATTGTTCCATCTTCACAATTTGTTCCATGTACTATAGGAAATGCTATATCTATAGTATTTATAACTCTTTTTCCAATCCAAGGTGCTGGACATT
The DNA here is from genome assembly GCA_947594985.1 of uncultured Clostridia bacterium. Taxonomy (GTDB): domain Bacteria; phylum Bacillota; class Clostridia; order TANB77; family CAG-508; genus Scatovivens. The sequence continues at coordinate 9,768 of CANQEK010000021.1, read as the reverse complement.
TCATTACCTTTACACTTTTTCCGTCATTAACAACAGATACTTTATAGCATCTTTTTAATAATACATCCATATCTTTAAAAGAATATAAATCTAATAAATCATCACCTGTGTACATTACTCCATTTTTTGCAATATAAATTGGTACAATCTCATATTTTTCAGGATTCAAACTAGAAATAGCCTGAGACATAGTAATTACAGAGATTTCATGTTCAACAGAATCTCCCCCAAAAAACACACCTAATTTTATTTTCATTTTTAAATTCATTCCTTGTATATAATATATTTAGATTTTTAAAAAGGATATACCTATAAACCTTTGTATATTCTACAAATTAGAATATACTATTTCTATTAATTATAAATAATTATCTGGTAAATCATTTTCTAATAAAACAACACTATCATTTGTCATAATTTCATTCATTTTACTAAGTGCTTCTTGAAGATTTTTAGCAATAAATATATTTGTTTCCGGATATTTTTTTTCCTTTATACCTTTATATATAGGAACAGCTTGTTCTGCACCAACTAAAATAATAAAATCACTACTATCTGCTGCATTTTTTCCAAGTTCTTTATTTATTTCTATTGATTTATCACCTAATTCAACAATTCCTGGTGTTATTAATATTCTTTTTCTATTTTCAAAAGATTTTAATACTTCTAATGCCATTTTTGCACCTTTTATATTCGAATTATACGCATCATCAATTATTATACTTCCATTTGGGTTTTGTTTAAGTTCTAATCTATGAGGCACTGGTCTAATATATTTTGCACCCATTTTTATTTCATCTTCTGTTAATCCCAATTTATCAGCTATAGCTACAGCACCAACAATATTCAAAATATTCAAATTTCCAAGTAATCTTGTTTTAATTCTTATTTTTCCTTTTTTAGGAATTACAACATCAAAAGTTGAACCTCGTTCATTAATATCTATATTTGTTGCATAATAATCTGCTTTACTAGATAAACCGAAAGTAACAATTTTTTTATTAAATTTTGATGCTCTTATATTTTCATCTTCCCAGTTTACAAAAGCAATTCCTTCTTTTTCTGGAATACTGTCTACTAATTCTAATTTTGTCTTTCTTACATTATCTAAATTTTTAAATGTATCAAGATGCTGTGGTCCTATAGCTGTTAAAATACCATATGTTGGATTTACAATATCTGTTATTTCCTTTATATCTCCCACATATTTTGCACCCATCTCACATATAAATAATTGATGCATAGGTGTAAGTTTTTCATTTATAGTTCTAACAACTCCCATTGTAGTATTATAACTTTCAGGTGTCATTAAAGTATTGAATTTTTGAGAAAGTATAGCATTTACAATATATTTTGTACTAGTCTTTCCGTAACTACCTGTTATACCTATAACTTTAAGATTAGTCATCTCTGATAATTTATTCTTAGCTTTCTTACAGAATCCTCTTCTTATACTTTTTTCAATTGGACTATTTATTACACTAACAATATAAACAAAAAAGTATGCAAACATTGCACTGATATTTGCAATTAATAATACAACAGTATAATTATATATATTTGCTAAAAGTAGAATAATTGCAAATAAGATTAAATATGTAGTATAAACTCTTTTTATTCTACTCGTAACAACAAAAGCCTTTTTTTCTTTTTGCTTTTTAAAACTTAATATTAAATAACACAAAACTACTATCTCTGTTATTAATCCATATATACTAGATATTTTTAAAAATGGCGATATACATATTAAAACAGATGGGATTAATAGTAAAATAATATTTTTAATATTTATTACTTTTTTTATATATCTTTTCATCCATACTAGATATCTATTTATATAATAATTTTCTAATTGCAAAATATGTAATCCATGTCTAGTTACTCTATAGAAATATACTAAAACCAAAACTAAAATAATATTTACTAAAATTATTTCCATTAGTAATTCCTTGTATAATATATTTAGGTTTTTAAATACGGTTTTACCTATAAACCTTTACTTTATTTTTAATAATATAAAATATCATTATAAATTTTACTTTTTACAAGATTTAATTAAAATTTATCAAATTATTTGTCATCTTTAAAAAATTCATTTAATACACTATTTACATTATTTATATTTTCTAAATATGAAAAATGTGAACTTCCTGCATATTCAATTAATCCACAATCTGGAATTAATTTTTCCATTTTTCTCCCATCAGATATTGGTGTTGCTGTATCTAAAGTTCCCCAAAATAATAATGTTGGAACACTAATCTTAGGTAATAAACTAGTTAAATCCTCATTTACAATATTTTTCAAAGTTTCCTTTAATACACTACTAGAAGCTTTATAATCACTTGATCCAACTTTATCCCTTAATTTTTCTTTAATTTTTCTTATAGTTTTTGTATTTGGTAATAAATTTAAGAAAAATTTACCTACTTTATAAAATCCTATTTTTAAATAATATTTTAAATTTCTTTTTGGCTTTATGCCGGCACTATCTATTAAAACAATTTTTTTACAAGATACTATTCCTCTACCCACAGCATTTATAATCATTCTTCCTCCATTAGAATGTCCTATCAAAATAGGATTTTTTATATTTAATTTTTCTATAAAATCTTTTAAAAAATCCCCAAAATCATTAGTATTAAGCGGATGTTCAGGTAAATCACTCTTACCAAATCCAATAACATCAACCAAATATACTTTAAAATTTTTACATAAATTATTTGCAATAGGTCTCATTGTTTCTAAATTAGCTAACCAACCATGCAACAAAATAATTGGATTTCCTTCCCCTAATACTTCATAATTTATATTACAGTCATTTATTCTAGTCTGCAAATTATTTATTTCCTCCTATATGTATTCCACAAAACAAGAATATTTTGTGGATTTTCATTTACTATAATTTATTCAAATTAACAGTTTTTGTTACTCTATTATATTATAACAATATTGTTACATTTTCAATATTTTTATAATAATTATTTAAACAGTTAATGTTCCACCTGGAGTATCTAGTATTACAAGTATGTCTTCTTCCTTCCCTGTATCAGTATTTATATAAACCAAAAACTCTTTATCTTCAACTTTTCCTTTAAACTCATAACAATAAATTTCTGTCTTCCATTCAGTAGGAATTATAGCTGTACCTTCTGATAAAATTTGTAATTTGTCATTTATCTTTGATCTTGCCTCTTCAATAGAAATATTTGGAGTTTTTAAATTTCTTTCTGTATGAGAATTCAAATATCCTGATGTTTCTATTCCTAAAACTTCACCATTATCCAACGCTACTCTAACTTTTATTAAATCTGGATAAGCAATTACTCCATTACCATTATAGGCATAATTTACTGTAACTACATTTCCTTGTTTAATAAAATATGTTTCCTTCATATCTATAAATCCTCTATCTGAAAGATATTGTTTTCCTATTTCATTTGCTTCTTCCTGACTTATTTTTTCTTCAAGAACTTCTCTATCCAAAGAACTTTCAACTATATGTCCACCTTTTTTAGACACCATAATACTATACTTTTCTTCTTTATCTTTTAATTTAACAGAAAAATCATATGAAGGTATATCCGCATTCTCAATAAATCCATTATTATCAATATTTTCTATATTTTCACTTCCAAAAAATTCTTTAACTTTATTTTTTGCATTTTCTTCATCAATATCATTACCTGTAAGACCTACTTTATTAGTTTTATTGACATGATCTGAATATGCACCATCATAAATTAATCCTTCATAATCATTTAAATTCCCATCAATATTTGAAAAAACATTCACATTATCAACTGATTGTGCAAACTTATTATCTCCTTCTGTTTTTAAACTTTCCCAATTTATAGTACCATTATATAATTCTTCTGATAGCTGATTTAAAGTATTTTCTAAGTTTACACTATAATTATAAATATCTTCTAAATTTTGAAAATCTTCTTTTGTTAATTCTTCACCATTTATGTTTTTTCTTGATAATGAATAAGAATAATCACTAACTTGATTCAAAAATTTTTCAGTTTGTGTTATCCCATTATCTTGTAAAGGTATTCTTGATAGATAAACCATTGCTAAATTAGAATCTTTCCAAATCTGAGTTAAAGTTTGTGCCGCATGTTCAGGACTTTTAGAAATCATTGCTTTTGCTAAATAATTTTCTACATTATTTACATAGTTAACCAAACTACTAAATGACTCATTAAAATTATTATTATTCAAATTATTATATTCTTCTCTTAATTTAAGAGCATAATATCCTGTTATTAATGTAAGTATAAATAAAACTACAATACCAAGAATAAATATTCTATTTTTTGAATTATTGTTCATAAATATCTCCTTTTCCAATTTTTTCTTATCATTTCCATATTTTTGATAATTATTCTTTTAGTTATGAGAATTATTAATATCCTTAGTGTCTGAAATTTAATTTACAAAGTAAATGTGACAAATAATTTTTATTTAAAAATTAAATTTTTTTAAATTTATAAATATTCTAAATTAAAATTATTATAAATAATATAATATAATATAATTTTAATTTTCTATTTATTGTTATTTTATTAGAATAATGATATAATTTTTAAGAATTAATGATTATTTGGAGATGAAAAAATGAAAAAAATATTAATTTTTTATGGTTCATATGGTGGAGGACATCTTTCAGCAGCAAAAACAATTTGCTCTTTTTTAGAAAAAAATTATAAAGATAAAATTCAAGTACAAATTGTAGATTGTGTAGAATATATAAATAAATATATAAATAAAGTATCAACAGAAGCATATAAAGAACTTGCAAAAAAAGCTCCATGGGCTTGGAAACATGTTTACAAAAATTCTCAAAATGGTGCTCTTTCTCATATAAGTACAACAACAAATAAACTTATGTCGTATAAATTAAATATGCTTTTGCAAGATTTCAAACCTGATTTAATTATATCAACACATCCTTTCGCAACTCAAATGTGTGCTATCTTAAAAAAGAAAAATAAAATTGATTGTAAATTAGCTACAATTTTAACTGATTATCATATTCATGCACAATGGTTAGTTCTATACGAATATGTTGATTATTTCTTTGTTGCAAACGACCAAATGAAAGAAGATATGATAGCAGAAGGAGTTTTCGACCAAAAAATATTTGTGACTGGTATACCAGTATCAGAAAGATTTTTAGAAAATTTTAGTAGAGAAAAAATATGTCAAGAATTTGAATTATCACCAGATAAGAAAACTATTCTATTTTTTGCAGGTGGAGAATTTGGATTAGGTAGAAATAATACTTTTTTGACTTTAAAAATTCTAGTTAGACTTTTAAAAGATACTCAAATAGTTGCTATATCAGGCAAAAATAAAAAAATGAATCAAAAATTTAAAGATCTTGTTGAAACAACAAATTCTAGTGATCGTGTAAAAATCTTGGAATATACAAATAAAGTTCCTGAATTAATGTATATTTCAGATTGCGTTATAACAAAAGCTGGCGGTCTTACAATAACAGAGTGTTTAACATCTAACCTACCAATAATCATTATGAACCCTATACCTGGTCAAGAAGAAGAAAATGCGGAATTTTTAGTAAATAACAATGTTGCTATTTGGATAAAAAAAGGAGACAGTATAGCAAGAACTATAAAAACACTTTATAAAAATAGGGATAAACTGTTATCAATGAAAGAAAACACAAAATTATTAGCTAAGCCTAATGCAACAGCAGATATTTGTAGAATTCTAATTAAAGAATTCGATGAAATAAATAATTTATTATAAAAATATTTTGATTGAAAACTTATTATTGTAATATTTTCTATAAAATAAAAAGGTTGATAATTAAGTATATTTATCTTTAACTTAATTATTAACCTTTTTATTATATCTTTTTATTTTCTTTTAATTATTTTACTCACAATAACTGTCATATCATCTTTTACAGTTCCATAATTATTATCAATTGCTTCAGCTATTATTAAATCTGCAATTTTTTGTACATTATTTGTATTAATATTGTTCAAAAAATTTTTAATCCACTCTGGTTCAATATTATTTTTTGAATCTAATACACCATCTGTACACATAACTATTATATCACCATCTTGTATCTCTAGTGTTTCAGTTTGTAAATCAATATGATTAGCTATTCCCACTGGTAAATTTTCAGATTTAACTTCTTTAATATTTTTATTATTTTTAATAAAAGTGCTACAAGCTCCATTTTTTAAAATTTCAATTTTACCTGCATATAAATCTAAAATAGATGCATCTAAACTTGAATATCTATCTGATATTCCTAATAAGTTAATTCTAGAATTTATCATTGATATAGATTCTTCTTTGTCAAAACCAGCTGATAGCATTTGCTTCATTAATCTTAAAGTCATTTTACTACATTCTCTCGCTTTTTTTCCAGACCCCATTCCATCTGCTATAGCTAATAAATATTTGCCATCAGCTAGTTTTATTTGTAAACTACAATCTCCTGAAACTTCACTATTATCTTTAGCTATTTTTGAACTTCCTACTTGTAATATATATTTATCTTCACTTGAATAAACTTGACGATATTCTTTATTTTCCTCATCATCTCTATCTCTTTGAAGAACAATTTTTGTTCCTAAACTTTTAGAAACAACATCTCCTATAATAGATATACATTCTTTTTCTCTTAATTTTAAATTATTATAATCGAATTTTAATTCTATAATATATTTATTATTTTTTAAAAGTTTCATATTACAAGTTTCTGTTTCAATATTTTTACTTTTTAATAAAGCTTGTATTTCTTGTTCCTTTCTAGCAAACTTATTTTCAGAATCTTGTTTTATTTCTTTTGCACACTTATCTATTACTTTTGTAGCACTTTTTAAGCTTTCACTCATAGCTTCCATGCTATTTTTTCTTTCCTGTTGTTTAGCTTTATTTATTTGTATTATTTTTAATGTCCTATTTGCTATTTTAACAATTTCTTGTAAATCATTTCTTATATTTTCATCTTGTAGAACAACATAATTATTATGATTTTTTAAAATATCTATTAAATCTTTATCAAGTAAAATATCATTCTCTAATAGAACAGTACAGATATCTTTTGCAATTCCATTCTCATCATTTGATATTTCATCATAAAATATATTCATTCTTATTTCTTCTAAATTATCAAGAAAATCTTGAACCATATTTTCTTTTATTATTAATTCATCTTTATTAGTGTTTTGTGTTAACTCATTAAACATATCTGAAATCGTTTTTAATTTTTGAGATACATCTTCATTTTTTGCACTATTTAATCTTCGGTCTCCTGAATTTTGCAATAGTTTATCTTTTCCAAATAAATCCTCTACTGTTATTCTTACTCTATTTGGAACTAATAATAAACCTATTGATGCTATAAATATCTCTCTAAAATAAATTATCATTGTTGAAGCACCTCTTACCCAATAAGTAAGAATTGTGTTTCCAAGTAAAAATCCTATTATAACTCCTACTTTACCAAATTTGTTTAATGCACCTGAAAGGATTCCTGATATTGCAAACATGGTAATTTGAACAAAGCTTGTCCCATCAATAAAACTAATTCCTAATCCAACTGAAATTCCAGCAACAGCTCCAATCAACATTCCATTTTTCCAACCTAATACCATTATCATAAAAATAATTATTATATTACTTAAATTAAGAGAAAAAATATTTACTCTATTAAAAGCCACACTTGCTAATGATATTATTAAAACCCCTGCAATTAACTCTTCAACTGTAAAAGCTGTCTTTATATTAAATTCTTTTATAAAATTTAACCCATTTACAAATATTTTATAAAATACATATAAAATTGCAGATGAAATAATTCCCATAAATATATCATATATAAAAAATACGCCTACAATACTTTTTACTATTGACACTAATAACGAAGCACAAAAAAGCTTTCCACCAGTTTTTATAATTTCATTTCTTTCTTCGACAGCAATTTTAGTTTTAAAAAGTAATACTAAAATAAAATAAATAATTGAAACTGCTATAAAATTTCCTAAACTAGCAACTCCATTTCCAACGCAAGTACCAATTAGTGCCATAACGAAAACACCTATCAATGGTATTGCTTCTCCTACACAAGCTGCTAACATAGCTAGTCCAAATGGAGTTAATTCTTGTTTTATTGATAATGTAGAAACTAGAAAAGTTAAAAAATATATTATTATATTTTGAATCTTAAAAATTTCTTTTAATCTACAAGCAATATTACTTGAATTGCTATTTATTTTTTCATCATGATTTCCAACATCTGCAACATTTTGAAACATCCTTAACCACCCCTCACTTTTTATATATTATTATTTAAACATAACATTTACAATTTTTTTGTCATATTAAGAACTAATATATAAAAAGTTATTTACAAATTGTGATAATTTTTATTTATTTTATTACATTTAATTCAAAAAGACAAGTATTTCTCCAAAAAAGATAAAATCATTGTATATATTATCTATTTCTTTTTATTTTGCTTTATTCTGTTCCTTTTTATCTTTTCTTGTATTGTTAATGCTATAATATTAGCTATTACAACTACTATTATTATTGATATTGCTATCATTGGTAACATATCTCCTGTTAATGGTGATATTATTTTATTTATATTATTATTGCTTGGTACATCTGATGTTGGTGGCGTTTGTGGTGTTGTTGGAGTTTGACTACTTCCATTTGATGGTTCTGGTATTTTTTCATAATAATATTTCACTACAATATTTTCTTTTTGCATTGTTCCTTCTTTATTTGTTGGTATTAATTCATGTGACAAATTATATCCTGGTATTTCTTTACTTTCTGTAAAATATCTATCTCCTTCATGTCCCTCTATTACCTCATCTGATGCTAATTCATTTTCTGTTCCTGCCTCTAAATATTTTATCCTTACTGTTATTTTTCTTATATAATAATACCTTACTTCAATTTCCTCTATTGTCATCTTTCCTTCTGCATTTGTTGGATATTGTTCTTTTAATAAATCATATTCTTTAAACTCTTTCTCTTTTGTTCTATAATCGTCTCCTTCTTTTCCTTCATATCTTGTTTCTGCTTCTAATAACTCTCCTGTTTTTATATCTATATGCTTTTCTACTACACCACTTGACGGACGTGCATAATAATATTTTACTACTGTTTCTGTTTCTACACTTCCATCTTCTTTTTCTGTTACCTCCATTATTCCTTCTTTATTTGCTGGGTACATTTCTTCTACTAATAGATATCCTTCAAACTCTTTCTCTTCTGTAATATATTTATCTCCTTCATGTCCTTCTATTATTTCTGTACTATCTTTTCCTACATTTGTTGCCTCTTTTTCTAATAATTTTTCTCCTGTTACCCTATCTAAATACTCGACTCTTACTGTTGTTTTTCTTATATAATAATACTCTACTTCTATAAGTTCTATTGTCATTTTTCCTTCTTTATTGTCTGGAATATACTCAGCTTGTAATTCTTTTCCTTCCGGTATTTCTTGTCCTAACTTTCCTTTATAATATCTTTCATTTGTTACTATATCATATCCTTCAAATTCCTTTTTATTTGTTGTATAAGCATCACCTTCATTTCCTTTATATTTTGTCTCTTCCTCTAATAATTTTCCTGTAATTATATCTTTATGTCTTTCTATTACTCCTGCTGATACATGCACATAATAATATGTTACTTCTTTTTCTGTTTCTACACTTCCGTCTTCTTTCTTTTCTGCCTTCATTTCTCCTTCTGCTTCTTTTG
>CANQEK010000020.1 GCA_947594985.1 uncultured Clostridia bacterium | reverse complement strand
ATTACAGCTTAATATAAGTTTTGACATAAAAGCTTTATATAATTTTTCTTTATTAGGATTTGGTTTTATCATATTTAAAGTGAAATTTTCATTTATATATTCATTAGAATATGGACAATTTAAAGTTGCTATGTTTGTTTTTAAAGCTGTATAAGCTAATTCTTTAGCTGATTCTCTTAAAAAATATTTCTTTTCTATATCTCGAGCAATCATTGGTTCAAACATCATAGATGTTTTTCCAGAACCTGATACACCAACAATAAGAAAAGATTCAAATCTTCTGGCTTCTGGAATTTTAATAGTTTGACCTGTTTCATAGTCTTTACACATAAACATTTCGCAAGTAAAAGGTCCCATACCAATAGATTTGTCAGATAAATCTATTCCAGAATAATCCCAAATAGATTCTTTAATATATAATGTATCATCAACAACGAATAAAATCCATTTAACTACTGGGAAAAAGCTACATATTGGAATATACCATGCAAATGCTGAAAAAGCGGGTTTTATTAAATCCATAAATGTAGTTATTATGTATGAGTAATTTGGTACTGAAAATAATAATAACCAACCAATTTGATTAACCCATTGTACAATCATTGACATAAATACAATATATAGTGCTATTACATAAGTATAGAAGAATGTAAGTTTTGTATATTTATCTTCTACAAATTTTGATGAGAACGAGAAGTAAAAAGCAAATATTGGGCAAGCTAATGCTAAAGTATATTTAATAGGTCCCCAATAAGATACAGCTAAACCAGAAAATATCATAATTAATACTTCTATGATTCTATCTACACATATATATATTGAAACTAAAGTTAAAACATAAGTTGCAAATGTATTTCTGTCGGTTTTTAGCATTTTTAAAAACTTATCAATATATTTCATTATCATAATTGAACATTCCTTTTTTACAATATAATACATATATATTATCTTACAAAATCGGAAAAAAATCAAGCATTTTAACTAAAAAAAGCTTATTTACGTAAGAAAATATAAAAAATAAATAATGAATATTAAAATAAGTTGATAATACAATTGTAAAAAAGAAGTGTAGGAGGATATTTTGAAACTGAAATTAAATGATTTTATAAAAGGAATTTTGTCACTTATAATATCTCAAGCATTAATAAAGATATTTGGTGTAATATATAGTTTATATTTAACTAATAAGAATGGTTTTGGAGATGAAGGAAATGCAATATATATGAGTGGATACCAGATATATGCATTATTGCTAACTATTTCATCAATAGGAATTCCAAATGCAATTTCAAAAATAATATCAGAAAAAAGATCTCAAAAAGATTATATAAATTCAGATAGAGTTTTTAAAATATCAATTTTTTTATTTGCTACTATTGGTTTTATGGGTTGTATAATGTTATTTTTTGGATCTGATTTTATATCTAGAGAAATACTAGAAATTCCTGAAGCAAAATTTAGTTTAATGTTATTATCACCAGCAATATTTTTTGTTTCTATAAGTTCGGTAATTAAGGGCTATTGTAATGGTGAAAATAAAATATACATAACAGCTAAAAGTCAATTTTTTGAACAAGTTTTTAAATCTACTCTTACAATAGTGTTTGTAGAAGTTTCTTGTAAATTATCAAATAGTAATACAGAAATAATGGCAGCAATGGCAAATTTTGCAACAACTATAGCTACTTTTTTCAGTTTATTATATATAATTATAAAATATTTTAATATAAAAAGAAAAATAATTTATTTAGATGGAATTGTATATAGAAGAGAAAGAATATTAGAGATAATTCGAAAAATATTAATTATATCAGTTCCAATGACAATAAGTGCCCTAGTATCATCTTTTGGAAAAAATATAGATTCTATAACAGTCGTAAGAATTTTAAAAAATATTCTTGGAGAAGATGTTGCAAAAATAAAATATGGAATATTAAGTTCAAAAGTGGACATATTATTAGCATTACCACTTTCTTTTAACATTGCAATATCTACAGCTTTAATTCCAGAAATTTCGAGACGAAGAGCTATAAATGATTTGGATGGAATTATAGAAAAAATAAAATTTTCTTTATCAATGACTTTGATAATAGCGATACCATGTGCTTTTGGAATGTTTTCATTTTCTAAACAGATATTTAATTTATTATTTCCAAATGCACAAGAAGGATATGAATTATTAAAATTATCATCTGTTATTATTATATTTTCAATGCTTACACAAACAATATATGGAATTTTACAAGGCTTAGGAAAAAATAATGTAGCTGTATATACTTCTATATTAGGGTTAATTATAAAAATTATTTGCAATGTGACATTAATACCAATTGAAGGTATATATGAAAAAGGTGCAATAATTGGTAATATAATGTCCAATATTGTTTCTTTTATAATTGCATATATTATTATGAAAAAGACAATCACTATAAAAAAAGGTAGTTATAAATTGGTATTAAAGCCACTTTTTGCAAGTATTATAATGACAGTATTTTCTTTAAACATTTATAATTTACTAATATATAATAATATAAACAATAAAATTTGTATTATGTTTTCTATACTATTAGCATTACTATTCTATATGTTTTGCGTTTTTGTTATGAAAATGATAAATTTTAGTAACATTTCTGAAAGTGCTGAAAACAATAGACTTTGCAGGTGATAAACGCTGAAAAACTTGAAAAATAAAGGGAATTAATAAAAAAAAGAAAAAAAAAGAAGGATTTAAGCTTATTTTGGAGAATAAAAGTATTGTAGAACAAAATTATAGAATTCTACATAATACTAAAATCTATTAGGAGGTAATTTAAAATGAACAAGGCTGAATTAATCGCAGCAATGGCTGCAAAAACAGGAGTTACAAAGAAAGCTGCTGAAGAATCTATAAATGCATTTGTTAGTACAGTTATAGAAGCTTTAGAAAAAGGTGATAAAGTTCAATTAGTTGGATTTGGATCTTTTGAAGTAAGAAAAAGAGCAGCTAGAAAAGGAAGAAACCCACAAACAAAAGAAGAAATCAAAATACCTGCATCAAAAGCTCCAGTATTTAAAGCTGGAAAAGCATTAAAAGATTTAGTAAATAAAAAATAGAATTATATACAAATAAGATATATGAATTCATAGAAAAGGTACGAGTAATCGTATCTTTTTTTATTTTTAAAGTATTGACAAATTGAAAAAAAAGTAGTATTATATTAATGTTTTAAGAAGAAGTATCCACTTCTCACCTTATCTTAATTGTGAGTATAAGGTTAAAATTCAATAATATAATATTATAGTTATAAAATTATAATATATATAGTGAATTAGTATGTGGATTTGGCTTTTTAAAATAAGTCAAATTTTTTTTTTGGAGGTGTTTTACCATAAAACAAGAATTGCCTATAAATGGACAAATTAAAGAAAAAGAAGTTCAATTAATTGGAGCACAAGGAGAGAAAATAGGAGTATTGCCTATTGAAAAGGCTTTAGACCTTGCTGAAGAAAATAATTTAGATTTAGTTCTAGTTGCACCAAATAGCAAACCAGTAGTTTGTAAATTGATGAACTATGGAAAATATAAATTTGAGCAAGCTAAAAAAGAAAAAGAATCTAAAAAGAATCAGAAAGCAGTTGAATTAAAAGAAATTAGAGTTACACCAAATATTGGAGAACATGATTTTTTATTCAAAAGCAAAAATGCTAGATCTTTTTTAGAATCTGGTAATAAAGTTAAATTTACTGTTAGATTTCGTGGAAGAGAATTAAATAATATTAAAGCAGGAGAAAATATATTAAACAGATTTATAGAAAATCTTTCTGATATTTCAACAGTTGAGAAAAAACCGTTCTTGGAAGGTAAGACAATGTTTATAATTTTATCAAAAAAAATTTAATATAGAAGGGAGTTTTCGAAATGCCAAAAGTTAAAACAAATAAAGCTGCAAAGAAAAGATATTCTTTTACAGCTCAAGAAAAAGTAAAAAGAACAAAAGCTAATAGAAGACATCGTTTAGCTACAAAAACTTCAAGACAAAAAAAATCAGGAAAAATACAAAATGCTTATGCAGATAAAACTGTAGTAGCAGGAATTAAAAAATTATTACCATATGGTAACTAAAATGAAAATTTAAGGAAAAGGAGATGGTATAAATGGCAAGAGTAAAAACAGCTAGAACAACTAGAGCAAGACATAAGAAAGTATTGAAACAAGCAAAAGGATACTATGGTGCTAAACATTACAGATATAGAAATGCTAAACAAGCAGTTATGAAATCTGGAATGTACGCATATATAGGTAGAAAAGATAAAAAATCAGATTTTAGAAAATTATGGATTACTAGAATTAATGCAGCAGCAAGAATGAATGGATTAACATATAGTAAAATGATAGCAGGATTAAAGAAAGCTAATGTAACAATTAATAGAAAAATGTTAGCGGAAATTGCTGTTTCAGATAGTAAAGCATTTGCTGAACTAGCAGAAGTAGCAAAAAAAGCTTAAAATTTAAATTGTAGAAGAAGGAGAATATGTTTAGCATATTCTTTTTTTTGGCTTGAAAAATATAAATTATTAATATATAATAGTAAACATTAAAAATAGGAAGAGTGAGGAAAATATGTCATATAATTTTAAAGAAATTGAAGAAAAATGGCAAAATAAATGGATACAAGAAGGTACATTTAATGCAAAACAAGATTTTACAAATAAGAAGAAATGGTATGGACTTATTGAATTTCCATATCCATCAGGTCAAGGATTACATGTAGGGCATCCTAGAAGTTATACAGCATTAGATATAATAGCTAGAAAAAAAAGAATGGAAGGATACAATGTTTTATATCCTATGGGATTTGATGCTTTTGGACTTCCTGCTGAAAATTATGCTATTAAAAATCATGTTCATCCAAAAATAATTACTGATAGAAATATAAATAATTTTAGAAATCAAATGAAATCAATAGGATTTTCATTTGATTGGTCTAGAGAGATAAATACTACAGATCCAGCATATTATAAATGGACGCAGTGGATTTTTATTCAATTATATAAAAAAGGATTAGCATATAAAGCTACTATTCCTATAAATTTTTGTACAGGATGTAAAGTAGGTTTGGCAAATGAAGAAGTTGTGGATGGTGTTTGTGAGAGATGTGGAAGTCCTGTAGTTCAAAAAGAAAAATCTCAATGGATGTTAAAAATAACAGAATATGCTCAAAGATTAATAGATGATTTGAGTACAGTTGATTTTATTGATGAAATAAAAACACAACAAATTAATTGGATTGGTAGAAGTGAAGGAGCAGAGGTTAATTTCCAAATAGCTACTGAAAATTCAATAGTATTAGATGAAAATAAAAAAGTTAAGAAAGTAAACGCAGAAAAAGATAATTTACTTATTTATACAACAAGACCAGATACAATATTTGGGGCTACTTATATGGTTATAGCTCCTGAACATGAATTAATAAAAAAATATGCAAATAAAATTGTAAATTTAGAAGAAATAAATGAATATAAGGAAAAATCAGCATTAAAATCTAATTTTGAAAGATCAGAATTAAATAAAGAAAAAACAGGAATTGAAATTAAAGGAATTAAAGCTATAAATCCTTTAACAAATGAAATGATACCAATTTGGGTTTCAGATTATGTATTAATTACTTATGGAACAGGCGCTATTATGGCAGTTCCAGGACATGATAATAGAGATTTTGAATTTGCAAAAAAATTTCATTTGCCTATTAAGCAAGTAATAATGCCAGTATTCCATGGAAAAGGTGATGGTTCTATAAAACCAGATAAAGAAAATACAAAAAGAGAAATAGTTAATGTAATAGTAAAACATCCGACAGAAAATAAATTTTTGTGTGTTAATAATGATAAATTTGGTTTTAAAACATTTGTAATGGGTGGTATTGAGAAAAATGAAACGCCTTTTGATGCAGCTATAAGAGAATTAAAAGAAGAAACAGGTTATATTGATTATAAGCTAAATTATATATCTGATTTTAAATATGAAAGTATTTTTTATGCAAAACATAAAGATATTAATCGTGATATAATATGCTATACAGTTGTATTGACTTTAAATTCATTAAAACAAGAAACTGTTTCAGAAGAAGAAAAGAATATACAATATCCTGTTTGGATAGAAGCTGATAAAATATTTGATTATCTTACAATTGATGAACATAAATATATATATGAGTTATATAGAAATAATTCAGCTATTACTAATACCGAATCAGGAATATTAATTAATTCAGATTTTCTAAATAATTTGGAAGTTTCAGAAGCAAAAAATAAAGTTATTGAATATATAGAAAATAATAAATTAGGTAAGAAAAAAATAAATTATAAATTAAGAGACTGGGTATTTTCTCGTCAAAGATATTGGGGAGAACCAATACCTATGGTCTATTGTGAAGATTGTGGTTGGAATCCAATTCCTGAATCTGAATTACCACTTGTATTACCTGAAATTGAATATTATGAGCCAGGAGAAAATGGTGAATCACCACTTGCTAAACAAACTGATTGGGTAAAAACAAAGTGCCCTTGTTGTTCAAAAGATGCTGTAAGAGAAACAGATACAATGCCACAATGGGCAGGTTCTTCATGGTATTTTTTAAGATTTATGGATCCGCATAATTCTGAGTGTTTAGCATCAAAAGAGGCAATAGAATATTGGTCACCAGTTGATTGGTATAATGGTGGTATGGAGCATACAACTCTTCATTTATTATACTCAAGATTTTGGTATAAATTTTTATATGATATAGGAATTGTTTCGAATGAAGAACCATATAAAAAACGTACTTCTCATGGTATGATTCTTGGTACGAATGGCGAAAAAATGTCTAAATCTAAAGGCAATGTTGTTAATCCAGATGATATAATAAAAGAATTTGGAGCAGATACTTTTAGAGTATATGAAATGTTTATTGGACCATTTGATCAAGTAGCTCCATGGTCTATGGAAACAATTCGTGGTTGTAGTAAGTTTTTAAATAGAGTATGGAATATGCAAGAAATATTAATAGATGGTGAAAATTATTTACCAGAACATGAAAAAATGATTCATAAAGCAATAAAGAAGATTTCTTTAGATATAGAAGAGATGAAATTTAATACAGCTATTGCTGAATTTATGAAAATGACGAATGAATTTTATAAAGATAAAAAAATTAATAGAGCAGAATATAAAACATTTTTGCAACTATTAAATCCATTTGCACCACATATAACAGAAGAATTATTTACTAAAATGGGAGAGAAGAAAACAATTAGTGAAAGTGAATGGCCAAGGTATGATGAAACAAAAACAATTGATGATGAAATTAAAATACCAGTACAAATAAATGGAAAAGTAAAAACAATAATAAATGTTTCTAAAGATATAACACAAGAAGAAATTAAAAATATTGTTAATAATAACGAGAATATTAAAAAACTTATTGAAGGAAAAACTATAGTAAAAGAAATATATGTATATGGTAAAATATATAATATTGTAGTGAAATAAAGTTATACTAGTTAAAGATTAAAATTATATAATTAAAAGAAGCTGGGAATTATCCCAGCTTTTTGTTTTGAATTTAGATTTATTTGACTTGATGAATATAGTTTGAAGGGATAAATCACGTTGTGTAAGTATATATTTTAAAATTAGAGTTAGTATTTTCGATTAATTTAATTCCTTCAATTTTGCTTACAACCTTGAGAGAATCAAGATTTTCGCTTGCTATGCTGAAAATTAAATTTTTATTTTTGGGAAGTGACCGTATAAAGGCATTTAAAGCTTCAGTCATGTACCCTTGTTTGCGAAATTGTTTGCCAAGTAAGATGCAAACTTCAATATTATTTGGCTTAAAAGGAATTTCTGTAGCTATAATTGCCCCAAGCATTTGTTTTGTTAATTTATCTTCGATAACGAGATAAAAGTCACGAACAAAATCACATCTTGAGAAGCATTCATCTATAGTAGAAAGCGTATCTTTTATTGAATCATCATATGCATAGGGAAGATATTTTTGTATATCTTCATCTCTCGTGATGATAAAATAATTTTTTGCATCTGAAATGTTTAACCTAAACTCCCGAAGTCGTACACGTTCGGTTTCAATTGAATAAGTTAGCATTTATAAGCCTCCTTTTTATTTTATTATTATATTTTATCATAAATATTGTGTTATGTAAATGTTGTAAATTAGATATACTTAATAATTATTATTTTATTAATTGTACTTTTATTTAATAATTTGTAGTTCTTATATTTTTTTCAATATTTTTAATAATAAATATTATGTATTATATTTTAAATTGTATAATACAATATTATTTAATTTTAATATTTTAAATTTTGAAGTTGTTTGTCTAATGTTTCATAGTTAGGTTTATATTTTTTTAACATATCATAAAATTTCTGAGAATGTGTTTTATATTTTAGGTGGCAGAATTCATGATAAATTATATATTCTATAATTTCTTTAGAATACATTACTACATAAGGATTTATTAATATTGATTGTAAATCTTTATTACATGTAGCAAGTGTAGATGAAATTTTTTTTATTTCGTAATCTTCTGGTGCAAAACCAAAATCGTGTCTAGCTTTTTCCATAATATTTTCTATTTCATTCTGTGCAATTTTTGTATACATTTTTAATAATATTATATCTATTAGTTTTTGATTATTTTTTTTTCTATAATTTATAGGTAAATGAATATTTATATGATTTTCTGATAAGTTTAAAGTTGGTTTTTGAATTCTAATATAATATATATTGACAGAATAATTTAAACCAAAAATTCTTGTGAATTTTGGTAGTAAAGATTCATCTTTTCCAAATATAAAATTACTATTATCTAAATTGCTTTTTTCTTTTGTATTACTGAATTTTACTTTTTTTAAAATATTCATTTTTATACCCTCCTACAAAATAAATGTTTGCAAATGTTTGTTTGCTTTATTTTACATTTATGAAATAAAATTGTCAATACTTTTTTCGAAAAAATGTTTGCTTTTTTTAAAAAATTGTATTTGCATAGCTGTTGTTTACTTTGTAGAGTTTTATTATTTAGGATTTATAATTATAAAAAAGTAGGGAATATTTTTAAGCGTATTAATAAAAAGTATATTGATACGCTTAAAACAATTATATTAAATTAATTTTGTTATTATATTATATTAACTATTAAAGAATTATTGTTTTTTTATTTTCGGTTTTGAAACTAAAGAAGCAATATATCCAAAGAAGATTGCAGCTGCAATACCACCGGCTGCTGCTTTAATTCCTCCTGTAAATGCACCTATAAGACCTGTTGATTTTACTTCAGATATTGTACCTTTAGCAAGCAGACTTCCAAATCCAGTCAGAGGAACTGTAGCTCCACATCCAGCAAAATCGATTAAATATTTATACCATCCTAATCCACCTAAAATAACAAGTATACGAGCTGGAGTTAATTTGGTTTTATCAATTAAAATTTGTCCTATTATACATATAACTCCACCAGTTATAAATGCTTTTAGAACCATATACCAATCCATATAAAATATTCCTTATATTATTTATTTAGATTTTTAAAGAAAGGGATTTATCTATAAACCCTAAAATTAAACTTCAACACTTATAGCATGAGCAATTCCAGGAATGGACTCTCCTTGTTGGCTACTTGTTGAATTCATTAAAGCTCCTGTAGCTATCATTAATACTTTTTTGTATTTTTTTTCTTGCAACATTTTATAAACATATCCTGAAAATACTGATGCAATGCAACCACATCCAGATCCTCCTGAGTGTGTATCTTGTTTAGTTTTATCAAACATTAAAACACCACAATCATTATAGTTTGATTTTATATTGTAACCTTTTGAGCTTGCTAAATCAATTAAAATATCTTTTCCTATATGTCCTAAATCACCTGTGAAAATTGCATCATAATAATTTGGGCTTCGACCAGTATCTTTAAAATGACTAATAAGAGTATCTTCTGCAGCTCCTGCCATAGCAGCTCCCATATTATTTGCATCTTTAATTCCCATATCTACTATTTTCCCAGGAGTAAAAGTTGTAATAAAAGGTCCTGTACCAAGTTTTGTTAATATTGTACTTCCTGCACCAGTTACAGTCCATTGACTTGATGGTGGTCTTTGATTACCAAGTTCTAATGGAAATCTAAATTGTTTTTCTGCACTACAAAAATGACTTGATGCAGAACATACTACATTGTTTGCAAAGTCTCCGTCTATAAAACAAGAACCAACAATCATAGATTCTACAAATGTAGAACAAGCTCCAAATAATCCTATAAATGGAATATTAGTTTCTCTTAATCCAAAAGATGATGCAATGCATTGATTTAATAGATCTCCTGCTAAACAAAAATCTATTTCACTAGAAGAAATTCCAGATTTGGATATTGCCATGTTTACAGTTTCTTTTACAATTTTACTTTCAGCAGCTTCCCAGCTTTTCTCACCCCAAAATTCATCTTCTAAACATTGATCAAAAAATTGATGTAAGGGACCTTCTTTTTCTTTAGGACCTACTATTGAAGCAGTTGCTGCAATATTTACGGGTTTTGAAAGTATATAACTTTGATTTCCTACTTTTTTTATAAAAATCACGCTCCTTTTTGTAATTATAGTTTATTTATACTAAAATTAAACTTTGTGTATTAAATATAATGTAGATTATGCCAATAATTATACTAGATGAAATTCCATAAACAAGTACAGGACCTGCAACAGTAAACATTTTTGCACCAACTCCCATTACATATCCTTCTGATTTATATTCCATTGCAGGTGATACTATAGAATTAGCAAATCCAGTAATAGGAATTAAAGAACCAGCTCCAGCAAATTTTCCTATTTTATTAAATATATTAAGACCTGTTAAAAATGCACTACAAAAGACAAGAATCATTGAAACAATTGTATATGAATTTGTTTCATCTATTCCACGTGTTTTACATATTTCAAAAATAATTTGTCCAATAGCACAAATTAGACCTCCTACCCAAAAAGCATTAAAACAGTTTTTTAATATTGGGGAATTTGGAGTTTTTTGATCTACATATGTTTGATATTCTTCTTTACTTTGAATGGGTTTCAAATAATCATCTCCTTTTCATTTAAAACTTTTTTGCATTATAAAAAAAGTTAAAATTTATAATGCAAATTCTTAGTTAAAATTTAGAAAAATGTAATTATTATTTTAAAGGATTAAATTAATTACATATTTCTGATTGATATTAAATTTTATAGTTATATTTTCCAAAAAATATATTAGTTATTCAAAAAAAGTAGAATAATTATATATTTTTTTATATTTGTACATAACAAAGACTTGGACGATTAAGTATAATTTTGTTTTTTTAAATTGATATTGACTCCTTCTGTCCTTAGATAGCAAAGATATTGACAATTTAAGCAAAAAATTATATAAATATGCATATAAAGTGCTATTTAATAATAAATTGGATTGGAATATTATAAAATTTACAAAAAGATAAAAAACTTTCAAAGATTTAAAATTATACAAATTCCTATAAATCCATTATATTAATGAATAAAGAAAACTAGGTTTATAGGTTAAACCTCGTAAAAAAACCTAAATATTTATATAAGGAGAGTATAACAAAAATGTAAATTTGTTATGCAAAAAATGGTATGAAATCTCAAAAAGGATTAACTTTAGTAAGATTTGTTTTAATAATATTAGTACTAATACTTTTATTAGGAGTTACAATTTATGTTGCTATGCAACAAACTGATGAAATAGAAGAAAAAATAACAAATAAAATGAATAATTCAGTTACTCAAGATAATTCTGCTATTAATTAGTTATTTTAGAAAATGTGATTTTAATGGAATTTATCGTACTAAAAAATTTCATGATAGACAAAATTAAAGAAATAAACAAAATAATTTAATAAAACAATAAATTATATGGAGGAGTACAAATGAAAATAGGAATTGATTTAGGAGGAAGTCATGTTGGAGTAGGATTAGTAGAAAATGAAAAGTTAATTGATTCAGTTGATAGTTTTATCTTAAAATCTGAAATAGAGAATATAGAAAATTCAATTTTAGATAAAATAGATGTATTATTGAATGAATTATTAACTAAAAATAATGTAACATTTGCAAATATTGAAAAAATGGGAGTTGCTGTTCCTGGTACTGTAACTAATGGAAAAATAACGGCTTATAATTTAAATTTTAATAATTTTGATTTAAAATCCAAATTATCAGAAAAATATGGAATAGATATAAATGTAAGAAATGATGGAAAATGTGCTGCTTTAGTCGAAAAAATATATGGTTCAATGAAAAATTATGATGATTGTGTTTTTTTAAATATTGGTACAGGAATAGGGGGAGCGGCTTTTTTAGGTGGAAAATTATTAGAACCAAAAAAATTTTCAGGATTTGAATTTGGACATATGACTCTAGTAAAAGATGGAATAGAGTGTACTTGTGGTAAAAGAGGTTGTTTTGAAAGATATTGTTCTATAAAAGCTCTAAAAAATAAAATTACTAATACATTAAATATTGATGAGACAGATATTTCAGGACAATATTTACGAGAAAATATAATGGTTGAATTTCATGATAAAATTCAAGATGACATTAATGAATTTATAGATTATCTAAGAGTTGGTGTTTGTAATTTAATAGATATATTTGAACCAGAAATTATATGTTTTGGTGGAAGTTTTTCATATTATGAAGGACATCCTGTGTTAGAAAAGTTAATACAAAAAATTTATGAACCTAGTTCAACTTTTAATAATAGTAAACCTAAAATAGTTACTGCACTATTTAAAAATGATGCTGGAATAATGGGTGCTACGTTATAATTAGTTTTTGGAGTATAATATGAAAATTAAAGAGATTTTAAAGTTGGGAGTTGAAAAATTAAATAATGATAATATAGAAGATGCATCTTTGAAAGCTAAAATAATTCTTTCAGATATTTTAAATAAAGATAAAGAATATGTTATTATTTATCAAGATAATGACATTGAAGATGGAATAGATAAAATTTTTTTTGAAAAGATAGAAAGACTAAGAAAACATGAACCACTTCAATATTTAATAAATAGACAAGAATTTATGGGATTTAATTTTTATGTTGATAATAATGTATTAATTCCTCAGCCAGATACAGAAAATTTAGTAGAAGAGGTTATTTATATATCTGATAATATAAAAAAAAATAGAAATAATAAATTAAAAATTTTAGATTTATGTACTGGAAGTGGTGCTATAGCAATATCACTTGAAAAGTTGATTGATAAAGTTTTATTATATGCTTCAGATATTAGTAAAACTGCTTTAAAAATTGCTTATGAGAATGCAGTAACAAATATGGCAAATGTACTATTTTTAGAATCTGATCTATTCAAAAACATACCTTTACTATATAAATTTGATATAATTGTTTCAAATCCACCATATATAGAGACAGATACAATATCATCTTTGCCAGAAGAAGTTAAACAAGAACCTATTATAGCATTAGATGGTGGAAAAGATGGGTTAGATTTTTATAGGAAAATAATAAAAAATGCAAAAAATTATTTAGAAAAAGATGGGTATTTGGTATTAGAAATAGGATATAATCAAAGAAAAAATGTTGAAGATTTATTAAAAAAATATAATTATAAAAATATTTACTGTAAAAAAGATTTATCAGGAAATGATAGAGTTATGGTGTCCCAGAAAGGAGAATAAAGATAGTGTCTTTTTCGTCAGAAATAAAAGAAGAATTAAGTAAAGTTAATAATTTTAAAAATAAAAAAATACTTGAATATGAATTTTTGGGATATATTCTTACAGGAAATACTTCAAACAACAAAGATATTTTAGAATTTATAACAGAAAATGAATTTAATATTGAAAGGTTTTACAGAATTCTATATAATTTAAAAATTGATTATGAACCAGAAATTAGAGGTAAGAACTTTGTTGCTATAATTAAAAAGACAAAATATGTAGAAGAACTTATGAAAATAAGGCTTAATTTGAATGATGAAACAAAAAAAGCATTAGTAAGAGGAGCTTTTTTAGGTGCTGGTTCTATTACAGACCCAAAAAAGCAGTATCATCTAGAAATAATTTTTCTAGAAAGGAATAATGCTGAATATATTTTAAATATATGTAAAACATATAACATTATTTTAAAATTATTACAAAATAAATCAAAATTTCATTTATATATTAAAGATGCTGATGAAATTTCTAAGTTTCTAGCATTACTTGGGTCAAATAAAGGAGTATTACATTTTGAAGATGTTAGAGTTACTAAAGAAATAAAGAATAACGTTAATAGATTAGTAAATTGCGAAACTGCTAATTTAAATAAAATTGTGAACGCATCTGTAAATCAAATTAGTGATATAAAACTAATAAAAAAATTAAGAAAATTTGATGAATTACCAGAATATTTAAAAGAAATAGCCGAATTAAGATTAGAGAACCCTGATGCAAGTTTAAAAACTTTAGGAGAATTGTTGGAAAATCCTATAGGTAAATCTGGAGTGAATCACCGTTTACAAAGAATTCATGATATAGCCAATGAATTAAGAAAGGAAAAATAGAAAAATATAAATGGATAGATTTGGGATTTATATACATATACCTTTTTGTAAAAAGAAATGTAATTATTGTGATTTCATTTCTTTTTCTTGTGCTCAAAATATAATTGAAGAATATTTTAATTGTTTAATATCTGAAATAGAAATTACAAATATTAATAAGAAAATAAATACGATTTATATTGGAGGAGGAACCCCATCATATGTTGATTCAAAATTTATAGTAGAAATTGTAAATAAAATCAAAAATAAGTTTAAGGTAGATGAAAATTGTGAAATAACAATAGAAATTAATCCTGGTACTATAACAAAAGAAAAATTATTAGATTATAAACAAAGTGGAATAAATAGAATAAGTATTGGATTACAGTCAAGTAATAATATAATTTTGAAAACCATTGGAAGAATTCATAGTTTTGAAGACTTTATTGATACTTATAATCTTGTTAAAGAGATAGGTTTTAAAAATATTAATGTAGATTTAATGCTTGCACTTCCTACACAAACAGAAGATGATTTAGTAGAAAGTTTAGATAAAGTAATAAAATTGTCTCCACAACATATATCTATATATTCTTTAATAATAGAAGAAGGGACCCCAATACAAAAAATGATAGAAAATAAACAAATAGATTTAGTAAGAGAAGATATTGAAAGAAGAATGTATTGGAAAGCAAACGAAATATTAGAGCATAAAGGTTATAAACATTATGAAATTTCTAATTATAGTAAAAAAGGATATGAATCTAAGCATAATTTAGATTGTTGGAATCAAGAGCAATATATTGGTTTTGGTGTTGCAGCACATTCATATATTAATTGTAAAAGATTTAACAATATAAATAATATAGAACAATATATTAATAATATAAAAAATAAAGATTTTGAAAAAAATATAGAGATAAATGAGATACAAACAAAAGAATTACAAGAAAAGGAATATATGATATTAGGTTTAAGAAAGATAGAGGGAGTTAGTATATCTGAGTTTGAAAGAAAATTTAGAATAAATCCATTATTTTATTTTAGATTTGAAATAAGTAATCTTACAAATAAAGGTTTAATAGAGATTGATTTAGATAAAATTAGATTAACAAAAAGAGGTTTAGATTTCGCTAATATTGTATTTGAAGAATTTATATAAAAAAATATAAATAAAACATTAATTTACTATTGACAAAATTAAAATAAGAGTATATTATATTAGCAGTCAAACACCAAGTTTGCTAAAAGAGGTGAAGTAATGTCTCAAGAATTAGATAAAAGAAAAAAAAAGATTTTACAAGCAATAATTGAAGAATATATTGAAACTGCAGAGCCTGTAAGTTCAGGAAATTTAGTAAATCAATTAGAATGTAGTAGTGCAACTATAAGAAATGATATGGCTGAACTTGAAAAAATAGGTTTCTTAGAAAAACCTCATACTTCAGCAGGACGAATACCTTCTCAAAAAGGATATAGGTATTATGTTGATGAATTAATAAGAGATGATAAATTAAGTAAAAAGGAAATGGAAATTATAAGAGACAGATTAGAAACTAAAGTAAATGCTTTAGAAGACTTAACTAGAATTGCTACAACAACTCTATCTGAAATAACTCATTATACAGCTATAACAATAGGACCTGATGTAAATAATCATATAATAGTGGATATTAAATTTGTTTTATTAGGTAGTAGAGTATTAATGGCTGTAATACTTACAGATTCAGGAATAATAAGAGAATCAATTATAAAGTTTGATGAAGATATTACTCAAGTGCAAGTAGAAGATTTAACAAATATTTTTAAAAACAAATTAGTTGGAAAACCTTTAGAAACAATGAGTTCACCATTAGAAGACTTTATAATGGACGAAATGAAAACAGGAATAAATATTATAAAAAAAGTTATTGAGGAAATAAATAAAATTATTTTAGAATCACAACAAGTATACTTAGATGGAGCCAATAAAGTTGTTGATATGCCTGAGTTTAAAAAAATAGATGTAGCAAAAGATTTTTTAAATGTATTAGATGCAAAAGATTTAGTTGCAGATGTTTTAAATACAGGCGTAGCTGATGATATAAAAATATATATAGGTGAAGAAACAGAAAAAGAAGAATTAAAAAATTTTAGTATAGTTACATTTAATCATTTATTACAAGGAAAAGATATAGGAACTATAGGAATTATAGGACCTACTAGAATGGATTACTCAAAAGTAATTTCTGTAATGAAATATATAAGCAAAAAGATAAATGATGATTTTAAAAATGGAAAAATTTAAGAAAGTGAGGAAATATTTTGGAAAAAGAAGAAAAAAATAAAAATGAAGAAATAAAAGATGAAGAAAATAATGTGGTCCAAGAAAATAGTAATTTAAATAATGAAGACAATAAAAAATTATATGATGATTTAAAAATAGAATATGATGATTTAAATGATAGATATAAAAGAATACTTGCAGAATTTGAAAATTATAAAAAAAGAAGTCAAAAAGAAAAAGATGGAATTTATGGAATGATTACAGGAGATGTTGTAGCAACAATGCTTCCTATAATGGATAACCTTCAGAAAGCTTCAGAAGCAAAAACGGAAGATTCAAGTTATCAAGACGGAGTAAAATTAGTTGCAAGGCAATTTTCAGAAGCATTAAAATCTTTAGGTTTAGAAGAAATTGAAACAATAGGACAAAGATTTAATCCAGAATTTCATGAAGCAGTAAGTCATGTAGAAGATCAAACAAAAGGTGAACAAGAAATTGTGGAAGAATATAGAAAAGGGTATAAAATAGGTAATAAAGTAGTTAGACATTCTATGGTAATAGTAGCAAATTAATTATGAAAATTTAGATATTAATAAATTAATATTAAAAAATATTAATAGTTTGTTAATAAATTTAAAATTTATATAAATTTGACTAAAGAAAAAATAAGTTAATTTAAACTTAAAATGTAAATAAAATAACAATTTTTAGAAAATAAAGGGAGGAATTTTCAAAATGGGAAAAATTATTGGTATTGATTTAGGAACAACTAATTCATGTGTTTCAGTTATGGAAGGTGGAGAAGCAGTTGTAATACCTAATGCAGAAGGAAACAGAACAACACCATCAGTTGTAGCTTTCTCAAAAAATGGAGAAAGATTAGTAGGACAAATTGCAAAACGTCAAGCAGTTACAAATCCAGACAACACAGTTATTTCAATAAAAAGAAAAATGGGAACAAATGAAAAAGTAAAAATAGAGGGAGATGAATTTTCACCACAAGAAATATCAGCAATGATACTACAAAAATTAAAAGCAGATGCTGAAAATTATTTAGGAACAACAGTTACACAAGCTGTTATAACAGTTCCAGCATATTTTAGTGATAGTCAAAGACAGGCTACAAAGGATGCTGGAAAAATAGCAGGTTTGGAAGTTTTGAGAATTATAAATGAACCTACAGCAGCAGCTTTAGCTTATGGTATGGATAAAGAAGATCAAGATCAAAAAATAATGATTTATGATTTAGGTGGAGGTACATTTGATGTTTCTATATTAGATATAGGAGATGGAGTTTTTGAGGTTCTATCTACAAATGGTAATACCCATTTAGGTGGAGATGATTTTGATCAAGCAATTATAAATTATTTAGTAAGTGAATTTAAAAAATCAGATGGTATAGATTTATCTTCAGATAAAATGGCAATGCAAAGATTGAAAGAAGCTGCTGAAAAAGCAAAAATTGAACTTTCAGGAATGCAACAAACACAAATTAATTTGCCATTTATTACAGCAGATAGTTCTGGACCAAAACATTTAGATATAACATTAACTAGAGCAAAATTTGAAGAATTAATTGGAAAATTAGTAGAAGAAACAAGAGTCCCAGTAGAACAAGCTATGAAAGATGCTGGAATAACTGCTAATGATATTCATAAAGTATTATTAGTAGGTGGTTCTACAAGAGTTCCATGTGTTCAAGAAATGGTTAAAAAAATAACAGGAAAAGAACCAGATAAAGGAATTAACCCAGATGAGTGTGTTGCAATTGGTGCAGCAATTCAAGGTGGTGTATTATCTGGAGATGTTAAAGATTTAGTATTATTAGATGTAACTCCATTATCACTTGGTATCGAAACATATGGTGGTGTATTTACAAAATTAATTGAAAGAAATACTACAATACCAACAAAAAAATCACAAGTATTCTCTACAGCTGGTGATGGTCAAACATCAGTAGAAGTTCACGTATTACAAGGTGAAAGAGAAATGGCTGCTTATAATAAAACATTAGGAAGATTTCAATTAACAGGAATTCCACCAGCACCAAGAGGTGTTCCTCAAATTGAAGTAACATTTGATATTGATGCTAATGGTATAGTTCATGTTTCAGCTAAAGATCAAGCTACAGGAAATGAACAAAAAGTTTCAATAACAGCTAGTACAAATCTTTCTGAAGATGATATTAATCA
>CANQEK010000019.1 GCA_947594985.1 uncultured Clostridia bacterium | reverse complement strand
CCTAATATAGCAGAAGACGAATCACCAATTACTTATATAACAAATGGTATTCATACTTGCTCATGGCTTGCACCAAATATAAAAGATTTATTTAATGAATATTTACCACCTTATTGGCAAGATAATATAGAGAATGATTCTATATGGGAAAAAATAGATAATATTCCTAATGAAAAACTTTGGGCAGCTCATGTTGAAAGAAAAGAAAAATTAATAAGATTAATAAAACAAAATGTCACAAATAGATATGTAAAAAGTGGAATAGGATATGATCAAATTGCTGAAGTTGTGAATAAATTAAATCCAAAAGCATTAACAATAGGATTTGCTAGAAGGTTTGCAACTTATAAAAGAGCAACTTTAATATTTAAAGATATAGCAAGATTAACACAAATTTTGAATGATGAACAACGTCCTGTCCAATTGATATTTGCTGGTAAAGCTCATCCAGCAGATAAAGAAGGTCAAGATTTAATAAAATATATTCACGAAGTGTCTATGATGCCACAATTTAAAGGAAAGATATTTGTACTTGAGAATTATAATATAGGAATATCTAGATATTTAGTTAGTGGAGTGGATGTTTGGTTAAATAACCCAAGGAGACCTATGGAAGCATCTGGAACATCTGGAGAAAAAGCATCAGTAAATGGAGTTATTAATTTTAGTGTTCTTGATGGATGGTGGTGTGAAGGATATACAGGTTCAAATGGTTGGACAATTGGAACAAATGCACAATATGATTCTTATGAAGAACAAGATAAAGCTGATAGTAACAGTTTATACCATACTTTGGAAAATAAAATAATTCCATCATACTATAATCAAGATAAAGATGGTGTATCTAAAGAATGGTTAACATATATGAAAAACTCTATTAAAACGACAGGCGGAAAATATAGTACATCAAGAATGGTTATTGATTATGTAAATAAATTATATATGCCATTATGTGATTTAAATAGAGAATATTTTGAAGATTTACAAAATGTTGCTGAATTTACTGAATGGAAAAAAGTTGCGAAAGCAAATTGGTCTAAAATTCAATTAATACAAGATAAAAATGTCGATAATGCGAGATTAGTTGCGGGAACTCAAATAACAGTAAACTGTGAAGTTCATTTACCAAATATATCAGAAGAAAATGTAGATGTTCAAGTATATTTTGGACAATTCTTGAATAATGGAATTGTTAGAAATGTTTATACAAAGACAATGAAAAAAATATCAGAAGATAAAGAAAATGGTATATATACCTATGAAGCTACGCTAGATTTAAAATCAGGTGGAAATTTTGGATATACATTTAGAGTTATGCCAAAACATAATATGCTTATAGATCCCGAAAATTTAAATTTAGTAAAATGGATAGTAAAATAGTTAATTTATAAAAAATCTATCTTTATGAATTGAACCCAAATTGTTAGACAAAAGTTTAACGAAGACGGTTCACTTCATTAAAGGTAGATTTTTTTAGTTGTATAAAATATAAAATAAAAAAAATTTTATAAATGGTAAAATTAAATTACCAATTTAAATAAAAATTTACTTTTTAAAAAAATTTTAAAAAAGTACTTTACAAATAAAAAATATGGTGCTATAATCTCAACCAAGTTAAATATTTTTTAACTGTTATTTATATCAAATAAATATCATTCGATATTTAGAAATTCCCAATTATTAAAATTAAATAATAAAACCAAATAAGTTTTTTTGTTGCCCCCAAACAAACGAAAATTATGTATAATATTTTTCTATACTTTGAACTTGCTATAAAATAAGCAAAATCCAAATTCAAATATAGAAAGTCAATTTGTTTTTAAGTCTAATTTTTTTTGAAAGTTTATTTTATACCCCTAAAATAATTATAAATGCGATATTAAAACAGATTAAAAAATATTTAACTTATAATAATTTAAAGGAGGTTTGGTATGAAAAACAAAAGAAAAATAATTAGTGTTTTAGTTTTAATAACACTAATTTCTGTAATATTTATTGCAGGTTATACATTTGCAAGATATTACAAATCTATTAATGCAGGAGGTGGAATGGCAAGTATTGCTAGATGGTCATTTGGATCCAAAAATACAGAAGCTGTTATTAATTTATCAGATGAAAAAATTGCTCCTGGGTCAAGTGGAAAATTTGAGATAGAAATTGATGCAACAGATTCAGAAGTTGATGTCGAATATGAAATTTTAGTATCAGATGAAAAAAACATTCCCACAAATATGAAATTTCATGCAGAAACTAAAGATGAGAAAGGAAATATAATTGCTACATCAAGTGAAAAAAATTCTTTTACTGAACTTGCAGGCTCTGAATTAAAAGGAACTATTCCTATAGAAAAAAATAATCAAAAAAGAATAATTATAGTTTATTGGAATTGGGATTTTAATGAAGAAGATACAAGTTTAACTGATAGCAATGATGCAACTTTAGCTTATGATGGAGATGGAAATTCTTCTTTAGATTGTGGTTTTAATATTGAAATAATAGGAAAACAAGCTAAAGTAAATTAAATTTAAAAATGTCTGTTTCAATATTTCCAAATTATTTTATACATATGAAAAATAATTACCTTTTTACGCATAAATTTTAAAGTAATCATAAAACTTTATATATTAAAAATAACACAAAGTGGCATGATTTTAGCCACATGCCACTTAATTTATAAAAATATTTTAAATTAATTATATTAATTATAAAAGAGTTATTATAAAAGAGTTAATAATTTATTACCTTGTAATAATATCATTAAAAAAATGGTTTTATTAGAGGGGGATAAAACAAATATTAATATGATTTTTAAAGAAAAGAGGTGAATATTTGAAAAAGGATATATTTAAAAATATTTTAATTTTTCTTTTAATAATAATTTTGATAGATATCTGGTATTCTTTTTTTATAAGAAAAGATAATCCAATTAAATTATTTGGAAAATCTTTTTTAATAGTTACAACAGATAGTATGAAGCCTACAATAAATGCTGGTGAATTAGTTGTAATATCTGAAAAATCCAAATATGAATTAGGAGATATTGTAACGTATAAAGATATAGATAATTTCTATATAACACATAGAATAATTGAGATTAAAGATAATCAAATAACAACAAAAGGTGATGGTAACAATATTAATGATGACATTATAAATCAAAAAATGATAAAAGGAAAAGTTATATTTCATTCAAAAATATTAGGATTTTTTGTGCTATATTTATTAAAACCTTTTGTTATTGTTTACATTATTATTTTTATTATAATTAGTTTAATAGATTTTTATATAAAAAAAGAGAGGAGGGAAATTAAAGTTGAAGAAATTAAAGAAAATATTAATAATTAGTATTTTTCTTATAAGTATTGAAATAAATTGTTTTGCAAGATACTATGAAAATTTAGAAAAAATTCAAACAAAAGCAACAATTGCAGAACCAATTATAAGAATAGATAAATTAGAAGATACAATTAATTTAGAACTTAATAAAAAAACAGAACCAAAAGAATACTTTTTCATTATAAAAAATTATGAAATAGATGAATTAAATAATAAAAGAATTTCAGAAGTTGATTTTAATTATAATATAGAAATAATAAATAGTGATAATAAATTTCCAGTAAAATATGAATTGTATGATTGTACTACAGGAGAAAAAGTAGAAACGAAAAATCAGTATAATATTGAAAAGAAAAAAGAATATGAAAAAAAATATAAATTAGTTGTTAGTTGGAATAATTTACAAAGTGAAATGAGTAATACAAGTGACATAGATATAGTTGTTAATGTATCACAGACAAATAAATAATTTAATATGATATAAATGTAACTTGAGAATTGGAGGAAAAGTGAAAGAAAAAAAAACAAAAAATTTTAAAAAAGAATTATTTATAAAAATATTATTATTATTAATTTTAATTCTTTTAATTATAATAACTAGTTTTAGAACAGGGAGAAAATTTTACCTACTAACAAATACATATTTTGAAAACACTAAAGGATTTGTTAATTCAAGAGTTGCTAGATGGAATTTAAATGTAAAAATAACAATAGGAGATGAAGAAGTAAATAATGAAGAAGATAATAAAAGTGATTAGTATTATATTAACAGTAATATTAATTTTAACTGTAAATACATATGCAAAATATAATTATAATTTTAATATTAAAGCATTTTCTTTAATAAGAGATAATTCGGAAATTACTTATAAAATAAGTAGAACAGAAAATGAGAAAGAATATACCAATAAAGATGTAACGCTTACAATAGATTTAAATAAACCTATTGAAAGTATTGATGAATTTAATATTTCGGAAGATGGAATGAGATTGACTAAATTGATAACTGAAAATGAATCAAAAACAATTACAGTAGAAGATGTATCTGGAAATAAAAAAGAAATTACATATAATATTAATAATATTGATAAAATACCTCCACAAATTATTGGTGTAGATGACGGAGAAACATATTATACAAGTAAAACAATAAATTATGAAGATAATATAGGAATAGATAATATTTTTGTAGATAAATATTCTAATTTATTTGTACAATGCTATGAAGATTATTATGATACAGGATTTTATAAGGGAATAGATGTAACAAGTAATACTATAGAAATTGAAATTTCAAGTCATACTAAAAATACAAGATATTATAGGTATTATTTAAATGGGAGTTTAATAAGCCAAACAGAAAATGCACATTTTAAATATATTAATTTAACACCTGGAACTATTTATACAATAACTGTGGAAACTGTTGATAAAGATGGAAAAGTATTAGAAACTGTTGTTAGAAATATTTTAACAAAATATTTTTCAAGTATAAAAACAGAAAAAAAATCTGATAGTTATACTGTAACATTATACGGCTTAGATACTAGAATTGGAGGTGTTGTTGGAGTTGGATATACTAATAATTCCGGTCAAAAAGTTTTCTATACAAATATAAATTCTGATAGAAGTGTAAGTATTACTTTTCCAATTTCACAGATTACTGGAGTTTTACAAAATGGATATTATTTCTTTCATTTACAATTATATGATTTAAGATTACAAACTATTTATAATACAGTTTGTTGTAATGTAATTTTTAATGAAAATTATATACCATCAAAAAATGAGATAAATCCTTATGAAATAAATTATAATGGAAATTATCAATTGATAGCTACAGATTTAGCAGGTAATTTAACAGAAAAAAATATTACGATAATTAAATAAAATATTGTAGGCAAGGGAATATTTATATCTCTTGCCAATATTTTATATTTTAAAAATTAGTTATTTTCTGTTTTTGTTCTAATAGTTTTTTCCTTCCTTTTACTTGAAGATAAAGTTATATAATGATATAATATACTTCAATATTAAATTGATTGGAGAAAAAAATGATTTTTGAACATAAAATGAAAGTATATGCTTTTGTT
Organism: uncultured Clostridia bacterium; assembly: GCA_947594985.1. Lineage (GTDB taxonomy): Bacteria > Bacillota > Clostridia > TANB77 > CAG-508 > Scatovivens. Next base: position 14,285 of record CANQEK010000019.1, on the reverse strand, counting down.
GGACCATCAGGAACAGGTAAAAGTTATAGGGCTCAAATGGTAGCAAACGAAAGAGGGATAAATTATATAATAGATGATGGAATTTTAATTTCAGGAAATGAAATTTTAGCTGGTATTTCAGCAAAAAAAGCACCAACAAAAATAGAAACAGTAAGAAATGCTTTATTTCAAAATAAAGAAAGAAAAAAAGAAATTCAAGAAGTTATAAAAAAATTAAAACCAGATAAAATACTTATACTTGGAACTTCTGATGATATGGTCAAAAAAATAGCTGAAAATTTAGAATTTGAACCAATTTCTGAAACAATATATATAACTGACGTTGCTACAGAAGAAGAAATGAAAATGGCTAGAAATATTAGAGTTACTCAAGGTAAACATGTAATACCAGTTCCAACTTTTGCATTAAAAAAAGATTTTTCAGGTTATCTTTTAGATCCATTACAAATATTTAAATCAAAGGGAAAAGGAAAAGCTCCATATATTTCAGAAAAGTCTATTATACGACCTACATTTAGCTATATGGGAAACTTTCAGATTTCAGATACTGTTTTTAGACAAATAATAGATTGTGTAGCAGAAAAGGAACAAGGAATTAATCGAATACATAGATGTATAGTAAAAAAACATGAAGGAATTGATGATGGTATTTATATTTATATAGAAGTTGTTATTGAATTTGGATATAATATTAATGATACTATGCAGATATTAAAGAAACATATTATTAAAGAAATAGAAAAAATGACAGCAATGAATGTTTTAAGCATGGAAATAGTAGTAAAAGGAGTTAATGTAGAAAGGAAATAAAAAAATGGCTTTTATTGTAGCAATAGATGGACCAGCAGGTAGTGGAAAGGGAACTGTAGCTAAATTAGTTGGTAAGAAATTAGATTTAGTTAATATAGATACAGGTGCTATGTATAGATGTGTTAGTCTATATATGTTAAGAAATAATATTGGTTTAGAAGATTTACAATCAATTTCAAATTTTCTAAATGTTATAAAAATTGAACAAAAAAATGATAAAGGTATTGAAAAGTTTTACTTAAATAATGAAGAAGTGACAGATAAAATAAGAGAAAAAGATGTTACGGAAATTGTTTCTCAAGTATCGCATATTAGAATAGTTAGAGAAAAAATGGTAGAACTTCAAAGAAATATGGCAAAAAATATAAATATAATTATGGAAGGAAGAGATATTGGAACTAATGTATTTCCTAATGCAGATGTAAAAATATATTTAGATGCTTCAGCAGAAGAAAGAGCAAATAGAAGATTAAAACAAAATAATGAAAAGGGTATAAAAAGTAATTATGAAGAAATTTTAGCAAATATAAAATTTAGGGATAATAATGATAAAACAAGTGATGTTGCTCCTTTGATACAAGCAGAAGATGCTATATATATAGATACTACAAATTTAGCTATTGAAGAAGTGTGTAAAAAAATAATTGATATAATTATTGATAAAAAGAAAAAATAAAATTTAAAAATAAAATAAAAAATAAAAATAAAATTAAAATTAAAATAGTTAAGTTAGGGGTTTATTATGAAGGAATTATTAAAAAAAATAGCAAGAGTAATTGTAAGAGCTGTAATATATACATATTGTAAAATTGTTTATAGAGTTAAAATAATAGGAAAAGAAAATATCCCAAAAGAAGGTGCATTATTGTTTTGTGGAAATCATAGAACATATTTAGATCCTCCATTAATAGTAGTTTCAGCAGGAAGACATATGAGATTTATGGCAAAAGAAGAATTAAGAAAAAATCCTTTATTTGCATTTTTAGGAATTGTTTTTGAAGGAATATATGTAAAGAGAGATGAAAAAGATATTTCAGCATTAAAAACTGCATTAAAAACTTTAAATAATGGAGGTTGTATAGGATTATTTCCTGAAGGAACTAGAAATGGATTAGAAAAAAATGATGGAAAAATAAAAAATGGAGCAGCATATATGGCATTAAAGACTAAAGCAAAAGTTATTCCTATTGGAATTGTAGGACCTGCAAAACCATTCACTAAAAATGCTATAATTTATGGAAAACCATTGGATTTTTCTGAATATAATACTTCTAAGAAAATAGAAAAAGATGTTGAAGATAAAGTTAGTGAAATAATAAAAAATGAAGTTGTAAAATTATCAAATACAAAAATTTAGTAATCTTTAAATTATTTTATGAGTTTAAAAAATTAAAGCAACAAAATTAACATAAAAATAGACTCAATAATAAAAATATGCTAAAAATACAAATAAAATATGCTAAAAATATAAATAAAATACGTTAAAGTATTGAAATTGCTTATGTTTTCTGGTATAATATAGAATTAACAGGTAGAAGAAATAATAAAAAGGAGTAGTTTTTATAATGAAAGGTTTAGTTTATTTCAATAAATTCTATTTAGATAAAGAAAAAGATATAGTAGTAGAGCTTTATAAAAATGATAAAAATGATGAAATTACTTATATAATAAGAACCCCCAATCATAAAAAAGGTAATTTAATTACTAATTTAGCAAAATTATGTAATTTAGAAACAATAAAAGATAATAATGATTTAAAAATAATAAAAAACACAATACCTGCTTCACTAAATGGAGATAATGAAGAGGTATTTATTTTTAGATTGGCAGGAATGAAAATAGCAAATATTTACAATGATAGAATTGAAGTAAAAGCTAAAATTCCTGCTATTACTAAAACATTAATGTCACAAACAAAAGACTATAAATTAGATATAAGTAAAACAATTGTAAAATCTTATATTTTAAAGCGTTTAAAATTTAGAACAGATTTACATACTCATATGAATGCTAATTTAACACCAGATGTTTTAATAGCTTTAGGTATTGTGCATCAAATAAGATATCCATTATATTACATAAAAAAAATTAATTTAAAAATTACTGAAAAGCAAGAAAAAATGCTTTTAGAACAAAGGGCGGTTGTTGAAAAGCAATTTGAGAATTCTGAATTAGTTGGAAAATATTTAACTAGAAGAATAGATGATAATACTTTTATAAATTTTGCTGACTTAATATTAAATAATTTAGAAAATGCAGAAGAAAATATTTGTAAAATTAGAACTAGTTTAGCTATATTAAAAGACGGTCAGGCAGTTTTTACAAATTTAGAAAAAGTATATTTATATAGATATGTATTTTGTGAAGGTATTACATCAGAAAATAAAATTAAATTAAAGATTAAAAATATAGAGAAAATTCCAGAAATAGATATAGTGAGATATATAAAACAAATATTAGAAGATAAAAAAGCTGGTAGTCAATATAAAAATAATACATTAAGACAAGATAAATATTTATGGATTGCAAGAGAATATAAAAAACAAGGAATATATTATACAGAAATAACAGATAGAAATTTTGTAAAACCAAATTCTATAAAAATATTAGAAGAAATACATGAAGTAATGCCAAAAATAGAAAAGGAAACCGGAGTTGCAATTAGATTTTTAGTTGGAATAAGAAGAATTCCACTTACAATTATTAAAGATCAAAAAACAAGTAAAAATTATTTAAGAGAAAATTTAGATGTTTTAAAAGCTGTTGCTAAAAGCCCATATATTGTTGGAAGTGACTTTATGGGTGAAGAAATAAATGACATTTCAGAATTACAACCAGTTATAGATGAACTTGTTCAATATGCTGTATGTGAAGATAAAGGTTTTACTATAAGAATACATGCTGGAGAAAATGATAGTTTAAAAAGTAATGTAAAAAAATCAATAGAATGTATTAAAAAAGCGTTAAAAAAAGGACAGAAAATGCCTAGATTCAGATTAGGCCATGGATTATATACTGAAGATTTAAAATCTGATGAAGGTAAAGAATTAATGAAAGAGATGGTAAAAACAGGTGCAATAATTGAATTTCAATTAACTTCAAATGTAAGATTAAATAATTTAACAGCACTTGATAAACATCCGTTAAAAGAATATTTAAAAAATGGAGTTAAATGTGTTCAAGGTACAGATGGTTGTGGATTTTATGGCTCTGATACATTTGATGAACAATTAGCTCTTCAAAATTTGATTGGACTTAATGAAAAAGATTTTGAACAAATGAGAAAAGTTGAAGAAGAAATATTAGCTTTTTCGAAGAAATATTTTAAAGAGAAATCAAAGAAATTCAAGGAATTTTTAGCTGGCAGAACTTTAAGAGAAGCAATATTAACATTACAAAACGAAAATTTTGAAAAAAGTAAAAATAATCAAATAGAGATGAGAATTAGCAATAAATTAAATTCTGAATATGAATTAAAAGATAAAATAAAAGAATTACCAGTAGATAAAGTTCCAATTATTATTGCGGGTGGAAGCTTTAATGCAAAAGATAGAGATACAATTTTAGAAGATGAAGGCAAACAGATAATAAAAAAATTAATACAAAATTTAAATAATGAAAAAGTGTATTTTGTTATTGGTCATAAAGTAAAAGGTTATGAAAAAGCTATATTAGATATGTCTAGTGAATTAAATAAAAAATTTGAAGTAGATGCAATAATACCTAAAGAAATATCTAAAGAAGAAGTAGATAATTTACTAAAAGATAATATTAGTGGTGTACGTATTTCTACAGAAAGAGAAGAAATGGGAATTTATAAAAGCTTTAATTATGAAATATTTGAAAGAAGAAATTCTATAGTAGTTGCATTTGATGGAAATTCACCAGTATCTAATTTAATACAAGAAGCTAAAAATGGAAAAGGTAAAAACATTGAAAGATAAAGCTGATTCACTTGGAGGTTATGTAAAAAAATTTAAAATTAATCAAGACTTAGCTCAGGAGATTTTAAATGATTATCCAGAATTAAGAATTGACAACAATAAATTCGCATAAATAAAGGATTAAAATAAGACCAGGACATCAACCTAACGTCGACGTCCTGGCCTTTTTCCTGATTTTTAATTTAAATCGAAGAAATCAGGAGGTGGGAAATTGGCTAAAAATTCTACCAAAACCCTTTTTTTAGGAGTTCGGCCATTTTGGCTAATTAAAACCTTTAAGCCGACTTTATTTTCGTTAGCCCAACTGATTAGTTTGTTGCTAAAGAGTTTGGCCCCCAACATGGTAGAAAAGGACCGACTAAACGAAAAAATACTTTTGTTCGGGTTTAATTGATATAATATAGTCTTCATAATATTATCTCACTCCTAATTTAATTTTTGGAAAAAAAAAAAATTCCATAATTATTATAACATATTATGTTAATAAAATCAAGCGTTTGTAATATAATGTAATATTGACAAAATTTCTATGTTATTATATAATAATATGGTCTAATAGACTAATCCACGGGAATCCCGCGGATTTTTATTGTGGTAAATGAGCCAAATAAGAAAGGAATGAAATTTAAAATGAATAACCCAAATATAAGAAATGTAGCAATAATTGCACACGTTGATCATGGAAAAACAACTTTAGTAGATGCAATGCTTAAACAAAGTGGTATATTTAGAGCAAATGAACAAATTGTAGAAAGAGTAATGGATTCTAATGATTTAGAGAAAGAAAGAGGAATTACAATTCTTTCTAAAAATACAGCTGTTCATTATAAAAATATTAAAATAAATATTGTTGATACACCAGGACATGCTGATTTTGGTGGCGAAGTTGAACGTGTTTTGAAAATGGTTGATGGTGTACTATTGTTAGTAGATGCATTTGAAGGAGTAATGCCTCAAACAAGAGAAGTATTAAAAAAATCATTAGCTTTAAAATTAAAACCTATAGTTGTAATTAATAAAATAGATAGACCAGGTGCACAACCTTTAAAAGTTGTAGATAGTGTTATAGATTTGTTTATTGAACTTGGTGCAGATGATTCACAACTTGAATTTCCAGTTATATATGCTTCAGGAAAACAAGGTACAGCAAGTCTTGATTTAAATAACAAGGGAGAGAATTTAGAATGTTTATTTGAAACAATAATAAATGAAATTGATTCTCCAAAATGCGATATGGAAGGACCAATGCAAATGCTAGTTTCTAATATAGATTATGATGATTATATTGGCAGAATTTCTATTGGTAGAGTTGAAAGAGGTTCTATAGATTTAAATATGCCTGTTGCAATATGTAAATCTGAAGACAAAATATTAAACGCTAGAGTTACAAAGTTATATTTGTATGATGGTTTGAAGAGAATTGAAGTAAATCATGCTGATGCGGGTGATATAGTTGCGTTATCAGGTGTTTCAGATATAAATATAGGTGATACAATTTGTGATTATAATTATCCAGAAAAAATACCTTTTGTAGATATAGATGAACCTACAGTTTCTATGACATTTAGTGTTAATAATGGACCATTTGCTGGTAAAGAAGGGCAATTTGTAACATCAAGACATTTAAGAGATAGATTATTTAAAGAATTAGACAGAAATGTTAGTTTAAGAGTTAAAGAAACAGATACACCAGATTCTTTTGAAGTTTCTGGAAGAGGAGAGTTACATTTATCTATACTTATAGAAACTATGAGAAGAGAAGGGTTCGAACTTCTAGTTTCAAGACCAAAAGTTATATTTAAAGAAATTGATGGTGTAAAATGTGAACCAATTGAGAGGTTAGTTGTTAATGTTCCAGATGATTGCGTAGGTAATGTTATAGAAAAATTAGGTAGAAGAAAAGCTGAAATGATTAATATGGAACCAGCTGAAGAAGGACATACAAAAATTGAGTTCAAAATACCGGCAAGAGGAATTATTGGGTATAGAACAGAATTTTTAACAGATACTAAAGGTGAAGGTGTAATGAATCATATTTTTGATTGTTATGAACCATATAAAGGTGATATTCAAGCAAGAGTTAGAGGAACAATTATAGCATTCGAACCAGGAAAATCAATTACTTATGGTTTATATAATGCACAAGATAAAGGAGATTTATTTATTGGACCTGGAGTTGAAGTTTATGAAGGAATGATAGTTGGTTTAAATTCAAGAGGAGAAGATTTAGCTATAAATGTTTGTAAAGAAAAACATTTAACTAATACTAGAGCTTCAGGTTCAGATGAAGCACTACGCTTAGTCCCTCCAATTCAAATGTCACTTGAAAAAGCAATTGAATTTATTCAAGATGATGAACTTGTTGAAGTAACACCTTTAAATATTAGATTAAGAAAAAAAATATTAAATAATAAAGATAGAGAAAGAGCTGCAAGACAAAATAGTAAAGTTGATAACTAATAATTATAAATAAAAAATGTTACTGTAACAAAAGCGGACAATATTGTAATATTTTATTATAATATTACTAAATTTGTCCGCATTTTTATATAATATGCTTTAAATAATACTTTATAATTTATATATGATGGTAAATTATCAAATATAATATTTATTTAATTTGTTAATGAAATATTATTAATTTTGAAATATATTAAATTTAAAAGAGGTAAAAATGGTTAATAAAAAAGAAATTAAAAATAATTTAAATAAAAATGAATTACAAAAAAATTTTAATGAAAAAGAGTTTGAAATCATGAAGCAAAAGGCCTTAGAAAATCACATTCCAATAATAATGGATGATACTTTAGAAAAAATAAAGGAATTATTAAATGAAGAAAAACCAAAGCATATTTTAGAAATTGGTACTGCTGTAGGATATTCTGCAAGTTGTTTTGCAAAATATACAGAGGATGCAGTGATTGATACGATAGAATTAGATGAGCAAAGAGCAAAAGAAGCAATAGAAAATATTAATAAAATAGGAATATCAAAAAGAATTAATATAATGATTGGAAATGCTGTAGATATATTGCCAACACTAGAAAATGATTATTATGATATAGTATTTATAGACGCAGCAAAAAGTAAATATTCAATTTTTTTAGAAGAGGGAATTAGATTAGTAAAAAATCAAGGATTAATATTAGCTGATAATGTACTATATAAAGGATATGTGATGAGTGATTATAATAAACATAAACAAAGAACTGCAGTAAGACATTTAAGAGAATATATTAAACAAGTTACTGAAACTCCTAATTTAGAAACAGAAATATTAGATATTGGAGATGGTCTTGCAATAACTAAAGTAATTAAAAAATTAATAACTAATAATTAATAAATAATAATTAATAAATAATGAATAATGAACTATAAATACTAAACTATAATTAATAAGCTATAAGTAATAACATATAACATATAACTTATAACTAATAATTAATAACTTATAACCTATAATTAAACATTTTATTAGATTGACTAATTTTAAATATTATAATAAAATGATTCAAACATTTTTATTTTATGTGAATACAATAAAATATAAGATTATATGTATAATAAAAGTTAATTATATTATACAAGAAAGGTGTTTTTATGATTATAGAAGGTGAAGAAGAATTTGTTATGACAGTTATTATGGCTGCAGGAAAAGGTACTAGAATGAAGTCAAAAAAGTCTAAACTAGTACATAAAATATATGATAAAGAGTTAGTAAAAAGAGTTGCTGAACTTGCTAAGAATGTCGGATCTGATGAAATTATTGCAGTTGTTGGTCATTTAAAAGAACAAGTAAAAGAAGTGCTTGGAAATTCTGTAAAATATGTGTATCAAGAAGAATTATTAGGAACAGGTCATGCTGTATTACAAGCAAAAAAATATTTAGAAGGTAAACAAGGAAAAGTAATTATATTATATGGTGATGTTCCAATTATAAGAAAAGAAACATTACAAAACTTAGTAATAAAGAGTTTTAAAAATAAAGAATATGCTACTCTTTTAACAGCAATTTATGATAATCCTACAGGATATGGAAGAATTATACGTGATGAAGGTGGAAATATAAAAGCTATAGTTGAAGAAAAAGATGCTAATATGTTTGAAAAGGAAATAAAAGAAATTAATTCTGGAATTTATTGTTTTGATATACAAGAACTTTTATATGCTTTAGAATTAATAAAACCTAATAATGCACAAGGAGAATATTACTTAACAGATGTTATAAAAATAATGAATGATAAGGGATTAAAAACAGGTGCATTGATAGTTGAAGATAATTCAGAAATACTTGGAGTTAATGATAGAGCACAATTAGAACTTTTAACAAGAGTATTGAGAATGAGAATAAATGCTGAACATATGAGAAATGGAGTAACAATTGAAGATTCAAATTCTACAAATATTCATGATGATGTGCAGATTGGGGTTGATACAGTAATTCATCCAAATACAATAATAAAAAGTGGAGTTAAAATTGGAGAAAATTGTGAAATTGGTCCAAATGCTTATATAAGAGAAGGCTGTGAAATAGGTGACAATGTAAAAATAGGTAGTTTTGTAGAAATAAAAAATGCAAAAATAGGAGATAGAACTAAAGTACCACATTTTATATATTTAGGAGATACAGAAATTGGGAAAGATGGAAATGTTGGTTGTGGTACAATCACTTGCAATTATGATGGAAAAAATAAAAACAAAACTAAGATAGGAGATAGAGCTTTTATTGGTTCAAATGTAAACTTGGTAGCACCAGTAACTTTAGGAGATGATGTTTTAATAGCCGCTGGTTCTACTATTACTGAAGATGTTCCATCTAATTTTATGGGTATTGCACGTCAAAGACAAATTAATAAAGAAAAAAAGGGAAAAAAGAATTAGGATTTCTTTATGATATTGTAATTAAAAATGAAGAAAGGACTAGAATAGTTTCTAGTACTATAAATAAAAATGAAAGTAATAAAAAATAGTAAAAAAGTAATACAAAAAATAATAGATAATAGATATTTATTTTCATTAATAATGATAATAATATCAGCAATTTTTGGATATTTTATTAATTCTATTGAATTAAAACAATGGATATTTTGTACAGATAGAGTTTTAAGTTTATGGTGGAATATTAAATTTTATTCGTTAGCATTAGCTAGTTATGAATTATTTTATAATATAATAACAAATAAAAACCAGAGTTTTTCAGTAGTAGGAACTATAATTATATTATTTTCGGGTTGTGTTCAGCTCAATTTTACCAAAATTGATTCTTTAATTTTTGGTCAAATAATAATATTACTTATTTATAAAATATTAAATACTAAAAGTTTAAAATTTAATATTCTATTTTGTTTATTTATTGTATTTTGCAGTATAGGTTATTCTTATTCATATAGGCCATTTGCAGTTACTTTTTCTTATGTTTTTATAGCTTTAATAATTTTTGAGTTAATAAGAAACAGAGATTTACTAAAAAATGAAAAAAATAAAATAGTGCTTTTAGTTTTTACTTTAATAATAAGTATAATAGCTGTGTTTATATCTAATAAAAATATTTATGTTTCAGAAAATGATAAACAGTTATCTTTTGGTATATCAGGATTATATTCATATTTATATAATGTTTTATTACCATTTAAAAATTTTGATAATAAGGAGATGTTGGGAAGCTTTATTTCAATTTTTCCTATACCAATGTTAGTATCTTTAGTGTATTTGTATAAAAATGGAAAACATATAGATTTTTTGTTACCTATTACAGTTGTTTCTGTTTTAGGAACTATATTTTGCATCTCTGGTTTTCCAAAGATTATAGAAAATATAACAATGTTAAATGGTATTGGAGATTTAAACGTAATGCCAGCGGTATGTTTAGCAAATTTATATATTATGTTTTATATTTTATCAAATGTTGAAGAAAAACTTTTTAACATGAAATATATGATAAGAATAACTATTGTTATGCTATTATTTATAGTCTTAATTAGATATCCAAATAATTTTTCAAATAAATTATATTTATATTTTTTTGCAGGAGAGTTTACGGTTTTATCATTTTTATTTCTTAATTATAAAGATAAAAAATACCAAAAAGTATTGATGTTTTTTTTAGTTGTTTTTTCATTAATTTCTGGTTTAACAGTTAATCTATTAGTAATATAGAAGTTATTATATAATTTAAATTGTGAAATTTTTGTGTAAATTGTGAAATAGCTGTAAAAAACTTTGACTTTGAGATGTGCTGTGATATAATGCGTTTATCAATTAAAAAGTATGCAAAAAATAAAATATTACAATATTAGTTATTTGCATGATATATTAAAATAAATTATAGATAAAATATTGCAAAATGTTTTATCAAGATAGGATGGAGATAATGAAAAAAGTATTATTAATTGGAGCAGATGGAATGCTTGGTGGTGAATTAAAAGAACGATTGGAAAAAAAGTATGATGTCGTAGCAACAACTTTAGAAACATTAGATATTACAGATAGACAAGCGGTTTTTTCTAAAATGAGTGAAATAAAACCATATTTTGTTATAAATTGTGCTGCATATACAAATGTAGATGGTTGTGAAACACACGAAGAATTAGCTATGGCAGTAAATGGAACAGCAGTTGCTAATATAGCAGATGCGGTAAAACAAGTAGAAGCAACTTTTATACATATTAGTACAGATTATATTTTTCCAGGAAATTTACCAGTTGAACAAATATATACAGAAGATATGAACCCAAATCCTGTAAGTGCTTATGGAAGAACAAAATTAGTTGGGGAAGAAAATGCAAAGAAGGCTGGAAAATATTATATATTAAGAACAGCTTGGCTTTATGGATTAGGTGGAAAGAATTTTGTAAAGACTATGATTAGATTATCAAAAGAAAAAGATGAAATTACAGTAGTAAATGATCAACATGGAAGTCCAACCTGTACTACAACATTATGTGAAATAATTGAAAAAGTTATGGAAAAAGAACCAGAATATGGAATTTATCATTCAACAAATGAAGGATTTACAACTTGGTATGAATTTACTAGAAAAATTTTTGAAATTGCAAATATAAAAACAAAAGTAAAACCTATAACTTCAAAAGAATATAAGCAGATGTATCCACAATCTAGTGATAGACCTACAAATAGTCAATTATCAAAAGAGAAACTAAAGAAAATTGGAATTATTCCTGCAAAATGGGAAGATGCCTTAGAAAATTATTTAAAAGAAGAATTAAAATAAGAAAATTTCTAATTATTTTTTATAGTTATAATATTATTTATCAAATTATAAAATTTAGAATTAAAGTAAGGGGGAAAGATATTTATGAAAGGAATTATTTTAGCAGGAGGAAGTGCAACAAGACTATATCCAATAACACTAGCAGTTTCAAAACAAATGTTACCAGTATATGATAAACCTATGATTTATTATCCATTATCTACATTAATGATGGCAGGAATAAGAGAAGTATTAATTATTTCTACACCAGTTCATTTACCAGCTTTTGAAAGTTTATTAGGTGATGGATCTAGGTTTGGAATGAAGTTGCAATACAAAATACAAGAAAAACCAGTAGGTCTTGCTGATGCGTTTATTTTAGGAGAAGAATTTATAGGTGATGATAATGTTGCTTTAATATTAGGAGATAATATGATTTATGGTTCAAGACTTGAAAGAGTATTAAAAGCATCTAGTAATTTAAAAGATGGTGGAATAATATTTGGATATCAAGTTGCAGATCCTACATCATATGGTGTAGTTGAGATTGATTCAAAAGGTAAAGCTATTTCAATAGAAGAAAAGCCAGAACATCCAAAATCACATTTTGCTGTTCCAGGAATTTATTTTTATGATAATGAAGTTATACAGATTGCTAAAACAATAAAACCATCAGCTAGAGGCGAATTAGAAATTACTGATGTAAATAAAGCATATATGGAAAAAGGTAAATTACAAGTAATACCTTTAGGTAGTGGATATGCTTGGTTTGATACAGGTTCAGCTGATAGATTATCAGATGCTTCAGATTATGTTAAAGCTATAGAATTAAGACAAGGAGTTCAAATAGCTTGCTTAGAAGAAATTGCTTATCAAAATGAATGGATTTCTAAAGAAGATTTATTAAAAGAAGCAGAAAAATACAAAAAAACAGAGTATGGAAAGTATCTAAAGAGAATAGCAGAACAAGACTATAAGCAATATAAAAATATTTATGAAAGTGATTTGTTTAACATAGAGTAAATTTATTATAAATAAATTTTTGTTTAAAATTTTTATAATATTTGAAAGGATACATAAAAATATGGGAAAATTTAAAAGAATTGATACATCTATAGAAGGAGTTTATATTGTTGAACCAACAGTATTTGGCGATAACAGAGGATATTTTATGGAAACTTATAGCAAAGCTGATTTTGCTGATATAGGTATTACTAACGAATTTGTACAAGATAATCAATCAAAATCTAAAAAAGGTGTTTTAAGAGGATTACATTTTCAAAAAGAAAATACTCAGGCTAAGCTTGTTAGATGCATAAAAGGTGAAGTTTTTGATGTTGCTGTAGATTTAAGACCTGGTAGTAGTACATATGGAAAATGGGAAGGAGTAATATTATCAGAGGAAAATAAAAAAATGTTTATGATTCCTAGAGGCTTTGCTCATGGATTTTTAGTACTATCTGAAGAAGCAGAATTTAGTTATAAATGTGATGACGTTTATAATCATTCAGCTGAAGGTGGTTTAAAATGGGACGATCCAGAAATTGATATTATATGGCCAGAAGTTCCAGGAATGAAACCAGAAGAATATTTAACATCTGAAAAAGATTCTAAATGGCCAACGCTTTCAGAAATAAGAAATACTGATTTGTTTGCTAATTTAAAATAAAAATATACTAGATAGAGAAATTTAGTATATTAGTAATATAAAAATTATTATTTATTAAGAAATATAAGAAATACTTTTATGAGTAGGAGGAATAAATGAAAAATATATTAATTACAGGTGCAGCTGGATTTATAGGGGCTAATTTTGCAGAATTAATGGTAAAAAAATATGAAGGAAAGTACAATATTATTGTATATGATAAATTAACTTATGCAGGAAACATACATAATTTAGATAATATAAAAGATAAAATTACATTTGTAAAAGGTGATATTTGTGATTTTGATTTTGTACTTGAAACATATAAAAAATATAATATTGATGCTATAGTTCACTTTGCTGCTGAGTCTCATGTTGATAATAGTATAAAAACTCCATTTATATTTACACAAACAAATGTAATTGGAACACATACTCTATTAGAAGCAGCTAAACAATATTGGGGTGAAGGAAGTTTAAATAAATTTGTACATGTTTCTACAGATGAAGTGTATGGTACTTTAGGAGAAACAGGATATTTTACAGAAAACTCACAAATTAAACCTAATAGCCCATATTCAGCATCAAAAGCTTCTTCTGATTTAATAGCAGTTGCATACAGTGAAACATACCAAATGAATGTAACAGTAACAAATTGTTCGAACAATTATGG
>CANQEK010000018.1 GCA_947594985.1 uncultured Clostridia bacterium | reverse complement strand
AGAGGTTTCTTTCATTCCACCTATATATCCTGAATGATGTCTATAAACTTTTTGATCTAATTTATGACCTGTTAAAACAGCATCTTTACAATTTATTACTATTACATTATCTCCAACATCTTCATTTGGTGTAAAAGTTGGTTTGTGTTTACCTCTTAATAGTTTTGCAACTTCTGTAGCAACTCTACCTAATGATTTATCTGTTGCATCTATAATATACCATTTTCTCTCAATTTCACCTTTTTTTGGGCTATATGTAGTATTGTTCATGGTACTAATAACCTCCATTTCAAATTTATAAATATTTTAAATTATTTGTAAGTTATGGAATTTAAAGGACTACCGGGGAGAAGTCTTTTAAATTGACATATGTTTACATATAATGCTTAATTATTTTAATATAAATTAGCGTAAAAGTCAAGTGCTTTACACGAAAAATATTCTAAATTGACTTTAAAATTTGAAGTTTTTTAAGAATGATATTTGTTATTGCATTTAAGTAGTAAATAAATTTAAAAAAATACTTGATTTAAAAAATTTTTGTGATAAAATATAGCAAAAATATGTTTGGATAAAGGAGATAGTTTATGTTTGCTTATGTAAAAGGTTCATTAGAAGAAAAATCTACGAATTATGTTGTTATAGATGTAGGAGGAATTGGATATAAAATATTTATGTCTAATATTTCTATAAATGAAATAGGTGAAATTGGAAAGAAAGTTAAAGTACATACTTACTATTATGTAAGAGAAGATAATATAAGTTTATATGGCTTTTTAACACGTGATGAATTAAAAATGTTTGAATTATTATTATCTGTTAGTGGAATTGGAGCAAAATCTGCAATAGCTATGCTTTCAAATATTACTCCAGCAGGATTTGCCTGTGCTATTATTTCCAATAATGTTGCATTGTTAAAAAAAATTCCAGGAATAGGTCCTAAAACAGCCCAAAGAATAATTTTAGAATTACAAGATAAATTAAAATCTGAACAAGAACTTTCAATTAATGAACAGCAAACAAAAATAGAAATAGAAATAAATAATGAAAATGTTGAAGAAGCAACACAAGCATTACAAATATTAGGATATAACAAAAAAGAAATAGATAAAGCATTTGATAAAATAGCAAATAAGGATGTATCTGTTGAAGAATTGATAAAAAAGGGATTATCTATATTATCTAGATAATAAATTTATTAGAACTAGGAAGGTAAATAAAATGGATTTAAATCAACCGTTAGCATTTAGAATGAGACCAAAAACATTAGAAGAATTTGTGGGACAAGAACATATTGTTGGAAAAGACAAATTATTATATAGAACTATAAAAGCAGATAGATTATCAAGCCTTATTTTATGGGGACCACCTGGATGTGGAAAAACTTCACTTGCTAAAGTTATTAGTCAAACAACAAAGTATAAATTTACTAAATTAAATGCAGTAACTTCAGGTGTGGGAGATATAAAAAAGGCAATAGAAGAGGCTGATAATGCTATATTGAATCCAAGTGGAAAATGTATTCTTTTTATAGATGAAATTCATAGATTTAATAAACTTCAACAAGATGCATTGCTTCCATATGTTGAAGATGGAACTGTAATTCTAATAGGGGCTACTACTGAAAATCCATATTTTGAAGTAAATAAAGCTTTAATATCTAGATCTATGATTATAAAATTAGAACCATTAAAAAAGGAAGATATATTAAAAATATTAAAAAATGCTATTACAAGTAAAGATGGACTTGGAACGTATAATATAAAAATATCAGATGAAACATTAGAAACAATTGCTGAGGTTTCTGGTGGTGATGTTAGGACAGCTTTGAATGGATTAGAAATTGCAGTTTTAACTACTAAGATTAACTCAGAAGGTATTATAGAAATAACTAATGAAATAGCTAGTCAATCTTTAAATAAAAGAAAAGCAATGTTTGATAAAAATGGAGATAGTCACTATGATAATATAAGTGCATTTATTAAATCTATGAGAGGTAGTGATGCAGATGCAACTGTTTTTTATTTAGCTAGAGCTTTAAATGGAGGAGAAGATCCGGTTTTCTTGGCTAGAAGAATAGTTATAGCAGCTTCAGAAGATGTAGGGCTTGCAAATCCTAATGCGTTAGTAGTAGCAACTTCTGCAATGCAAGCTGTTACTATGGTTGGAATGCCAGAAGCAAGAATTATTTTATCAGAGGCTGCTGTTTATGTTGCCAATTCAAAAAAATCAAATTCTACATATATGGCAATTAATAGGGCTTTAGAAGATGTATCTACAAAAGATACGGGAACTATTCCAATGCATATCAGAAATGCACCAGCAGAAGGAATGTCAAAATTTGGATATGGTCAAGGTTATAAATATCCACACGAGTATCCGGGTCATTATATAGAACAACAATATTTACCAGATAAAATGCTTGGAACTATATATTATGAAAAAGGAGAAAATGATATTAATTTTTAAGTTGGTATAATTTTTGTTTGTTTAGTAAAAAATAAAAATATGAGAAAAAGTATATTTTTAAATATTTTAATAGGTTTTTTTGCAGGGTGTATAAGTGGTTTTTTTCGGCGCTGGTGGAGGCTTAATTTTAGTACCATTTTTAACTTTGATATTAAAAGAAGATGAAGTAATTTCAAGAGCAACTACAATTTTATGTGTTTTTTTTATGGTATTTACAAGTAGTTTTTTTTATTTTAATGAAAATGCAATAAATTGGTGGATTGCTATAAAATGTGCTATAGGTGGAATAATAGGAGGATATATAGGTTCAAAATTATTAATAAATTTAAATTATAAAATTTTGAAATTATTATTTATAATTTTTTTAATTTATGCAGGAATAAAAATGATTATATAATACAAAATAAAAATATAAAAAATAAAAAGAAAAATGAATATAATAGAAGATGAAATAGAAGATGGAATAAAATAAATGATAAGATAAATGATAAAATAAAAAAATACAAATAGAAAAAAATAAACGATAAATAAAATTATTGAATAATAAATAATAAAATTAATTATACGAGGAGTTAATGTGAAAGAAATTTTATTTGGAGTTATTTCAGGAATGGTTGCTGCACTTGGAATGGGTGGAGGAACAATACTTATATTGTTACTTGGACTTTTTACTAATATGGAACAACATTTAATACAAGGAACTAATTTGATTTTTTTTATACCAACTTCAATAATTTCAATTATTATGAATGTAAAAAATAAGAAAATTAATTATAAGATTTCATTAGTTATTATTATTTCCGGAATAGTAGGAGCGATATTTGGAAGTAATATTTCATTTAAAATTGATAATAATAATTTAAAAAAATATTTTGGAATTTTTTTACTATTTATAGCAATTTTTGAATTATATTCTTTTTTTAGTCAGTATATATTAAAGAAAAAAGAAAATAATAAATAATATATAAAACATTAATTAATAAAATATGGAATATAAAAAATAATATGATATACAAAATATTAATCTAAAGAAAGGCGGTAAAATAAAATGAGTTTTATGAAAGGTGTTATGATAGGAAGTTTAATTACAGCAGGAACAATGATGATGTATTCAGAAGGTATTGATGAAAGTAAAAAGAAAATGATGAAAAAGGGTAGACAAATTGTAAGAAAAATGAAAATGTCAATGTAGTTTTATGTTAATGAATTTTTCTAAATAAAATTCAAGAAGAGCAGATTATCTGCTCTTCTTATTATATACACTATTTGGAAGATACAAAAATATACTTTTGTAAAATAGTGCTTTTGCCAATTAACTGTAGTAATCTTTTTAATATTGCTCTTCCAACAACAACTGCAAGCCTCTAACAGTGATTACTACAAGTAAACAAGTAATACAAATTTATTGTAACATAAAAAAGTTTTTATGTCAAGTTTACAATTATTCACAACTATTACACTCTTCACAGTCATTATATTTATCAGATTCTTCATATTTGTTTTTTGGTTCTGGTTTAAAATCGTCTTTTTCGCAATGTAGGTCAACTCCTTTTAAGCATTTTCCTTCTTTATCACAAGTTTTGCAAATTTTAATGTGTTTTACTCTATTTACCCAGATTTCAATAGCATAAGATTTATTTGGACAAAGTGGTCCAAATACGAATTCACCTTCTTTATCAGTAAAATTAGGTGTAACTTTAAATATAATAAATAAAATTGCATGAATATAAAAACGTTGAAAAATAATAAATATTAGGCTTTAAGAATCGTAAATATTATTAATTATATAAACGAATATTATTAAATTTTATATTACTAAAAATAAGTAGACATATACGTAAATTAATGATATAAGTAACTAAAAAGAGAGGATAAAAATGGAAAAAAAGGAAGTAAGAAGTTCTAATTTTGAATTATTGAGAATTTTATCTATGATGATGATATTTATATATCATTATTCTATTTATGGTGGAATTATTGCAGTAGGAAGTTATACAATAAATAAATTAGCTGCATTATTTTTATTTGTATTTGGAAGAGTTGGTGTTAATTTATTTATTGTTTTAAGTGGATATTTTCTTATAGATTCAAAATTTAAATTAAAAAGAATTATAAAATTAGTATTACAGGTTTTATTTTATGCAATTTTAATGGAATTGTTATCTGATTACATATTAAAAATTAAAGTAGAATTTAAATACTTGAAATTATATATTACTCCAATATTTAATGGAATATATTGGTTTATTACATGTTATGTTATTTTATATTTAATAAGTCCATTTTTGAATAAAATGATAAAATTACTTTCTAAAGAAAATTGTGAAAAAATAATCATAGTTAGTTTAATTATTTTAGCACTTATTCCAAGTTTATTTTTAAGAAATAATTTTATTAGTTCAGATTTATTTGTTTGGTATGTATTTATGTATTTTGTGGGAGCTTACATAAAAATTCATAAATTTGATTTTAAAAATAGTAAAACTTCTAAAATAATTAGTATTTCATATCCATTTGTTTGTTATGCTACAATTATTATTTTAATTTTGATTAACAAACATTTTAATTTACAATTAGATCAATATTATTTTTGTGCACTAAATAGTATTATTGGGTTTATAGGGACAATTGGTATTTTTCTATTTTTTAAAAATTTAAAAATAAAGAATAGTAAAATTATCAATCATTTTGCACAATCAAGCTTTGCAACATATTTAATATCAGAACATATATCTTTTAAAAATATTTTTTGGAATTCTATTTGCAAAACAACAAATTTTCTTCAAAAACCTTTATTTATATTTTTACTACATATTTTAGCTTGTGTAATTCTTACGTGGTTGATTGTTGGTTTTATAGAGTTTATAAGGATATATGTTTTAGAAAAGAACATTTTTAAAATTAAAATTTTTGATAAATATATTGATAAAATTGATAGCTGGATGCAAGTTTAAGTTTGTATTTATATCATTATATTAAATCATAAAAAAAAATTATTTTCATAATATGTAATGGTGATTATTATGAAAAATAAAAAAGAAGAGCTTATTATAGAGTATGGAAATGAAAACTTGAAAAGCATATTATTTGATTATTTAAAAGAAAAGTTTATAGAAATATTAAAAAATCAGTAAAAATGTAAGTAGAAATATATCTATAGAAAAGATGGTGAAAATTAATATGATTTATCAAGTTGGAATTTATATAAGATTATCGAGAGATGATGGAGATGATAAAGAAAGTGAAAGTGTAGAAAATCAAAGAGATATCATTAACAAATTTATAGAAGAAAAACAAGATTTAGAATTAATAGATGAATATGTGGATGATGGATATACGGGAACTAACTTTAATAGACCAAGTTTTCAAAAACTTTTAAAGGATATAGAGAATGGAAAAATTAATTGTGTTATAACAAAAGATTTATCAAGATTTGGAAGAGATCATATAGATACAGGTTATTATTTAGAACGTTATTTACCACGGAAATAATATTAGATATATTGCTATTGGAGATGGAATTGATACTGCAACATCATCTGGATTAAATTTTATGATATTTAAGTTAAGTTTCAATGATTATTATTCACTTGATATATCTAATAAAATAAAAGCAGTTAAACATAGAAAAGCAGAAAAACGGAGAAGTTCTTTCAACTTATGCACCTTATGGATATAGAAAAGATCCTAAACTAAAAAATCATTTAATTATAGATAATGAAACAGCTCCAATAGTAAGAAGAATTTTTGAAATGTATTTAAATGGAAAAGGAACTCCTGCAATTGCAAGAATATTAAATACCGAAAATATTTTACCACCATGTAAATATATAGAATCTAAAAGATATGAAAAATGTAAAGGTGTTTGGACGAAAACAACTGTATATAGAATATTAACTAATGAAGTTTATATTGGAACTGTTGTGGGAAAAAAAAGCTATAAAATAAATCATAAATTAAAAACAAGAGTTATCACGCCAAAAAATGAAAGAATATATGTAAAAGATAAACATGAAGCAATTATTGAAAAGAAAAAATTTGAAATGGTACAAATAAAAATGAAGGAACGTATAAAATGTAGAAATAGACAAAATATTAATCCTATTAAAAAATTAGTATATTGTGGTCTTTGTGGAGCTAAAGCTATTGTTAAAGTACATAAAAGACAAGTTAAATCAGGCGATATTCATGTACATCAATATTTTATTTGTGGAAATAAAAATCAAAAATATTTGGATTGTTTAAATGGAAGTATATCATCAAATTATATATTAGCCTTAACGTTAGATAAGATAAGGAAAGAATGTTCTACAATTATATTTTCAGAAGATGATTTAATGGAATTGTATGAGCAATCAAGGCAGAATTCGGATAGTAAGAAAAATTTACTAAAAAAAGATATAGTAAGAAATGAAAATGAAATTAAACAAATTGAAAATAAGATAGAAACAATATATATAGATAAATTGAACAACTTAATTAAAGAAGAAGATTTTAAAAAATTCTATGATTTATATCAAAATAAAAAGGAAAAATTAATTTTAGTAATTAATAGTTTAAATAAAGAATTGAAAAAAAACGATAATCAAAAAAATTTTAGTTATAATTATATGAAAAAAGCAGTAGAAAGCTTTTTAAGATTTGAAAATATAGAAGAAGACTTGCTAACTAAACTTATTGATAAAATAGAATTTGTAAAAGGTAAAATGATAAAAATAAAATATAAATTTATGGAAAATAAGTAGAGATACTTATTAAAAAATTATACTTAAGGTTTCATCTAATAAAGTGTGTGAAACAGGTTTTCTTTCATCTTGACAAACTTCTACTAATTTTATAACAGCATCACAAACAGGTCTACCATAACTATCTCTTATAATACCATAAACAACGTTTCTGTTGTCTTCTGGTAATCTTAAATCTAAATCAAATTGTTTTCCAGATTCTATAAATCCATCAACATCAACAATAACTTTTTTTTCAAATTCCATAATTCCAATTCCTCTCATTAAATATATTTGAACAATATAGTTCATAGTAAAGTTTATGTAAATTAAAAGAAAATTGTTAATATTTACAAAACTAAAAAAAAGATATATATTTATTAATATTAAATAAAAGTATAGTAGTTTTGGCAATAATATTTATAAAGCATATAATATATTATATTATCTTATAACATACAATTTTTTATTTATGAGAAAAAATGCAGATAAAATAATTTATTTGAGTGTTGAAAAGAAAGGAATAGTATGGAATTTGAGATTTTAAGAAGAAAATATCCCAAATTTATTTACTCAAATTATAATATTTTTGAAGATGATGAAAAAATATATATCGAGTATAAATTTGAAATAGAAAACTTAACTAAATTTAATCCTAAAATAGAAATCTTAAAAAAGAAATTTAAGTTTAAAAATATAAAAAGTAATATTGTAAAAAAAATTGTTTTTAATATTGGAATTATAGAAGCAATTAGTTATTTTAAAACTACTTGTTCTCCACAATTTGTAATAAAATGTGGAAAACTAGATGATTTTCAAATAAAATGGTTTAAAAAATTAATTTATTTAGGACTTGGAGAATTTAGATTTAAAAATAATATAAAAATTTCAGAAGAAGACTTTTTTGAAATAATTTCAGAAGGAGATTTTATAAAAGTAGATAATCAAAAAAATAATTTTAATGGAATAATAATTCCTATTGGTGGTGGAAAAGATTCAAATGTTACTATGGATTTATTAAAGGATTATAAAGAAGATACATTAATTTTTCGTATAGGAAATAAAGATGTTCCAACTGAATGTGCAAAAGTTGCTGGATTTGATAATGATAAAATAATAGAAATAAATAGAATTATAGATAAGAATTTATTAGATTTAAATTCAAAAGGTTTCTTAAATGGTCATACACCATTTTCGGCTATTGTAGCTTTTATATCTTATTTGACAGCATATTTATTGGATAAAAAATATATAGCTTTATCTAATGAAGATAGTGCAAATGAATCTAATGTAATAGGTGATAATATTAATCACCAGTATTCTAAAACATTTGAGTTCGAAAATGATTTTAGAGAATATGCACAAAAATATTTTAAATTAGATATTGAATATTTTAGTATGTTAAGGCCAATTAATGAGTTACAAGTAGCGATGATTTTTTCTAAGCTTGAAAAATATCATAATGTTTTTAATAGTTGTAATATTGGAAGTAAAGAGAAAACTTGGAAATGGTGTTGTAATTGCCCTAAGTGTTTGTTTGTATTTATAATATTAAGTCCATTTTTATATAAAGAAAAGTTGATTAATATTTTTAAAATTGATTTATTTGAAGATAAAAAATTGAAACAAACTTTTTTAGAACTTTGTGGGTATGGAACTACAAAGCCGTTTGAATGTGTAGGAACATATGATGAGGTAAGGTTTGCAATTTCTAGAACTATAGAAAATATAGAAAAAGATAAAGAAAATTTACCATTTTTGTTACAATATTATAAAGATAATTTTGGATTAGTAAATGGAGATTTATTACATTATTATAATGAAAATAATAATATACCAGAAAAATTTGAAAAAATATTTAAAAATCAAATTTTTAATAGATAAGTGAAAATATTTTTAGAGAAGGAGTATTATGTTAGAAAATTTATTAACCTTTTTAAAAAATAAGGAAATACTTATTTTAGGATTTGGGATAGAAGGAGAATCTACATATAGATTTTTGAGAAAATATTTTCCAGAAAAAAGAATATATATAGCTGATTCTAATTTGAATTTATTAAATGAAAAATTAGAATTAGTTGAAGATATAAATCTGGAAGTTTCTTTAGGAGATAATTATTTAAACGCAATTGAAAAATACGATTTAATAATAAAAGCTCCAGGAGTTTCTTTTAGAAATATTGATATATCAATATTTCAAAATAAAATATATAGCCAATTAGAATTGTTTTTAGAATTTGTAAATGTATTTTCAATTGGAGTTACAGGCACAAAAGGAAAGAGTACAACAAGTTCTTTAATATATAAAGTTTTAAAAGATCAAGAAATTGATACATTTCTTTTGGGAAACATTGGAGAACCTATTTTTAACGATATTGATATGATAAAAAAAGGAAGCATAATTGTTCTAGAACTTTCATCACATAGTTTGGAATATGTTAAGAAATCTCCAAATATAGGAATAATTTTGGATATATTTGAAGAACATTTAGATTATTATAAATCTTTTGAAAAATATGTAGAAGCTAAATTTAATATAGCAAAATATCAAAATAATAGTGACTATTTAATTTATAATTATGATAATCAAAATATGAAACAATTTAAATATCATTATAAAGAAAATGATTATGCTGTTTCAGTAGAATGTATACCAAATACTAAAAATAAAATATATTTATCCAATAATTTCATATACTGTAATAATAAAAAAATAATTAATATTGATGAAAAAATTAATTTAAAAGGTATGCACAATATTAATAATATAATGTTTGCTTTAGGTGTTTGTAATATTTTAAATTTAGATATGAATAAGGCTGTATATTCAATAAAGGAATTTAAACCTTTAGAGCATAGAATGGAATATATTGCGAAAATAAACGGAATTGATTTTTATGATGATTCTATTGCCACAATTCCAGAAGCAACAATAAATGCAATAAAATCAATAGAAAACGTTAATACTATAATTTTAGGTGGAAAAGATAGAGGAGTTAATTTAGATGAATTAATAACTTTTTTAAAGAATTCTAATATTGAGAATATAATATGTATACCTAAAACAGGTATATATATAAAAGATGCTATGCAGTTTTCAAATAAAAATGTGCAATATGTAGATAATTTAAAAGATGCTGTTTCTATTGCAAAAAAAATTACAAAAAGAAATTGTGTATGTTTATTATCACCAGCAGCTTCAAGTTATGGATATTTTAAAAATTTTGAAGAAAGAGGAAATCTGTTTAAAAAGTATGTATTAGAATAAAATTAACATAATTTAAAGGAAGTTTACAAATAATAAGTTTACTATATTATTGACTTAAAGATAGTAAAAATATAGTGAAAAACATATAAAAAATGTAAAAATTTTCAAAAAAAGTCAATTTTATGTAGACAAAATTGCAGATATGTGTTATACTATAAGTGTTTTAGGAAAACGCATTATAAGAAAGATACACTAGATAAATTTTAAGGAGGAATTAAAATTGAATACAAATTCAGAAAATAATCACTTAATACTAGTTGGAAATGTAGTAAGTGAAAAAAATTACAGTCATGAAATTTATGGTGAGAAATTTTATGTTTTTAATTTAGAAGTTGTAAGATTAAGTTCAACTGTAGATATTATACCAATTACTGTATCTGAAAGATTATTAACGGGATTAGATTTAAAAATTGGTAAAAAAGTTACAGTAGAAGGACAATTTAGATCTTATAATAATTATGAAAATGAAAGAAACAGATTAATATTAACAGTATTTGCAAAAGAAATTAAAGAAAATGATAATGTCGAAGACGAAATCACAAATGAGGTTGTTTTAGTAGGTTATGTATGTAAAAAACCTATATATAGACAAACACCATTTGGAAGAGAAATTGCTGATGTTTTATTAGCTGTAAATAGAGCATATAATAAATCAGATTACATACCAAGTATAGCTTGGGGAAGAAATGCTAGATTTTGTCAAAATATGGAAGTTGGAACGGAAGTTAGAATTACAGGAAGAGTTCAATCAAGAACATATGAAAAGAAATTTGAAGATGGTTCTGTTGAAACAAGAGTAGCATATGAAGTTTCAATTGCAAGTATGGAAGTTGTTGATGAAGAACAAAACGTAGAACAAGAAGCACTTGTTTAAAAGTTATTTAAATATATAAATTTTAGCAAATTATATAGGTCCATGTGCTAATATATTGTTAGTATATGGGCTTTTTAATTTTTTTTCATTAAAGTATATATTTTTTTGAGGTTATTTGATATAATTCTATAAATATAAAATAAATTAATTTTAATTGACTTGAAAATCTTAAATATAGCATGAAAGGGAAAAGCTAATATGAAAGAAGAAAATAATAATTTAGATAACAGTAGATTAGAAAATAATAAAGTTAGAGATATTGATAATAATGAAGTTAAAGACATTGACAATAATAGTAAGTTAGAAAAAGATGATTTGAAAAATAATGAATCAAACAAAAATGATACTACTAAAGAATTACAAGAAATTAAGGTGGAAAACACAAAGAAAAAAATTTTTAATAAACAAAATGTAATATTTCATATAGTTGCAATTTTATGTATTGCTTTTTTCTGTATAGCAATATCTCCAAAAACATTACAAAATGATACTTTTTATACAATTACCATAGGCGAATATATTTATAACAATGGAATTTTAGATTTGACACAAGATATGTATTCTTGGCATGAATTACCATACACTTATCCACATTGGCTTTATGATTTAGGAATGTTTTTAATATATAATTCATTTGGACAAGCTGGAATATATGTTTCAACAATGATATTTAGTACCATTTTAGGAATATCAATTTATGCTTTATCTAATAAGAAATCTAAAAATAAAGTGGTTTCGCTACTTATAACAATAGGAGCAATGTATATATTAAAAGGATTTTTAGCTGCTAGAGCTCAACTTATAACGTTTATTTTATTTGTTTGGACAGTATTTATTATAGAAAAATTTTTGGAAACTAAGAAAAAAAGATATGCAATTTTATTATTAATAATTCCTTTATTAATAGCAAACTTACATTGTGCTGTTTTTCCATTTTATTTTGTATTATTCTTACCATATATAGGAGAATATTTTTTAATTGTTTTAGAAGATTGGGATTTAGATTTAAGACTTTTTTCACGAATATTGAAAATTAAAAGAAAATTATCTCGCAAACAAGACAAGAAGGAAAAATGTGAAAATAAAATTGAAAAAATTAAAATTGCTATTTCAGAAAGAAAAAGAAAAAGAGAAATTTTAAGGAAAAAACCTTATAAAATAATCGTAACTAAAAATCATGTTGTTTTATTGTTAATTTCAGTAATGGCAATTGCAGTATTAACTGGTTTTTTAAATCCAGCTGGAGATGGCGCTTATACTTATTTATATAAAATCATGAAAGGAAATACTACGGGTTCTATAAATGAACATTTACCACTTACTTTAGTTGAAAATACTGAGTTTTTAATTGCTATAGTTATTTTTTTATTAGTTTTAATTTTTACAGATACAAAGATAAAACTTTCAGATTTATTTATGTTAGCAGGAATAACATATTTGGCTTTTAAGACAAGAAGACAAGTTTCAATGTTTGCCCTTTTCTGTGGACCTATTTTAGCTAGTTTGATTGCAACAATGATAGAAAAATATGATAAAGAAACTTTTCAAAAAATAGAAAAATTTGTTTGTAGTTGGTTTGGAGCAGTAGTTGTAGTATGTTTATGCTTTATATCATGTACAAGAATTTTAAAACCAACTTTACATTCAGACTATATAGATGAAGGATCTTATCCTACAAAAGCATCAGATTGGATTTTAAGCAATTTAGACTTGAAAAACATAAAATTATATAATGAATATAATTATGGAAGTTATTTATTGTTTAGAGGAATACCTGTATTTATTGATTCAAGATGTGATTTATATACTCCTGAATTTAATGGAGTTTATGATAAAAAAGATAAAAAATATAAAGGTAGAGATATTTTTTCAGATGCTTTAAATATAGCAGGAGTAGCAGTAAGTTATAATGAAAAATTTAGTGAATATGGTGTAACACATATAATTTTAGAATCAGGTAGTAAACTTACTATGATTTTAGAAAATGATGATAATTATAAATCTCTTTATTATGATGGCAATTTTGAGATATTTGAAAGACTTGATAAATAGTAAAAATCTCAATTATTAGGAGGTTTAAATGAAAAATATAATAATACGATTAATAGTAATTATCACAATTATATTAATTATATTAGACCAAATAAGCAAAATAGTAGTTTCTAATTGTATAGAAACTCCAATAGGAAATGATTATTTTAAAATTGAAATTACTAGTAATACTGGAATGGCATTTGGATTTAATAATGGAAATGTAAAAAATATTTTTATTACAATATTTGTATTGTTTATAATTATAAAATTTATAAAGAATCAACTAGAAAGAATTGATAAAAAAACAGCTATTGCAATTTCTATGGTTTTAGCTGGTGGAATAAGTAATTTAATTGATAGAGTATTTAGAGGAAGTGTATTAGATTTTATAAAAATATATAAATTTGCTATATTTAATTTTGCAGATATATTAATTGTATTTCGGATGGATACTATTGATAATATTTATAATAGATTTTTCAAGAAAATAGAGGTGTAATTTTGCGTAATATAGTTAAAATTCTTGGTATTAATATTGATAATGTTGATATTGAAGAAGCAGGAAATATAACAAAAAATTTAATAGAAAATAGTGATAAAACTTGCAAGATAATTGTTGCTCCGAATACTGAATTTATAATGATGGCTCAAAAAGACAGAGATTTTTTTAATATTTTAAATAGTGCTGAACTAGCTACTCCTGATAGCGTTGGAGTAATGATTGGAGGAATAAGATTAAAGAGACCATTTAAACAAAGAATACCTGGACAAGCATATTTTAGAAAAGTTCTAGAAATAGGTGAAAAAGAAAATTGGACATTTTATTTATTAGGTGGAAAAGGTGATGTTCCAAAATTAACATATGAGAATGTAAAAAAAATATATCCTAAAATTAATATAGTAGGATATCATGAAGGTTTTTTTGAAGAAGATTCAGAAGAAGAGGTAATAGAAGAAATAAATAAATTACAGCCTAATGTTCTATTTGTTGCAATGGGAGCACCACTTCAAGAAAAATGGATAGCAAAACATAAAAATCAGCTAAAGGTAGATGTTGCAGCTGGTCAAGGAGGAACATTTGATTATGAAGCTGGTAAAATTAAAAGAGCTCCTAAAATTGTACAAAAATTATGTATAGAATGGCTATGGAGGTTAATTTTGCAACCTTCTCGAATAATTAGAATGATAGTTTTGCCAATTTATTTAATAAAAATAATTTTTACGAAAGATGCAACAAAAGGAAAATTTGATAAATAGGGGAAATATGGAAAAAATAGAATATAAAATAAATAATGAATTTGTTGGAGTTAGGCTTGATAAAGTAATACCTTTAAAAGATTCAACATTATCAAGAGTTGCAACTCAAAGATTAATAGATGAAGGAAATATTTTAGTGAATAACAAAAAAACTAAATCATCATATAAATTAAATTTAAATGATGTTATAACTATTATGAAAAAAGACCCTAAAATAATACAGCTAAAAGCAGAAGATATCCCTTTAGATATTGTATATGAAGACAATGATATTTTAGTTGTCAATAAACAAAAAGGATTGGTTGTACATCCAGGAAATGGAAATCCAGATGGTACTTTGGTAAATGCTATTATGGCAAAATGCAAAGATAGTTTGTCAGGTATTGGAGGTGAACTCAGACCGGGTATCGTTCATAGAATTGATAAAGATACATCTGGACTTTTAATAGTTGCAAAAAATGATAAAGCACATATAAATATGAGTGAACAGATAAAAAATCATGAAGTTAAAAAAACATATATTGCTTTAGTACGAGGAAATGTAAAAGAAAGTCAAGCTACAATAGATATGCCAATAGCTAGAAGTAATAAAGATAGAGTTAAAATGACTGTTTCAAAAAATGGAAAAAAGGCGATAACACATATTAAAGTTATTGAAAGATTTAATGGATATACTTTATTGGAGATAAATATTGAAACAGGCAGAACTCATCAGATAAGAGTTCATTTGTCTCAGATTGGTTATCCTATTGTTGGTGATTATGTTTATTCTAATGGTAAAAATCCATTTGGAATAGAAGGGCAAATGTTACATAGTCAGAAACTAGAATTTTCTCATCCTATAACAGGGAAAAAAATGAAGTTAGAAGCTAAAGTTCCAGAATATTTTGAAAATGTAATTCAAGAATTAAGAAAAGAAAAAATATAATTACTTGGAGGAAGGAGAAGAATGTTAAATAAAAAAGAATTTAACATATAGCAATATGGAAGAAAAAATCAGACTTCAAAAATATTTAGCAGAATGCGAGATTGCTTCAAGAAGAAAATGTGAAGAATTAATTATTAGTGGAAAAATAAAAGTAAATGGAGAAATTGCTAAAATTGGAACGAAAATTAATCCTAAAACTGATATAATAGAGTATAATGATAAAAGAGTATATGCTAATAAGGAAAAAGAACATATATATATTTTATTAAATAAACCAATAGGAGTTGTTACTACTGTAAAAGATCAATTTAGTCGAGAAACTGTTTTAGATTATATAAAATGCGATAGAAGAATTATGCCTGTTGGAAGGTTAGATATGTTTACATCTGGTGCTATAATTTTAACAGATGATGGAGATTTTATTTACAAAGTTACACATCCAAAACACGAAATTAATAAAACTTATACTGTAACAGTTAAAGGGATTATATTTGATGAAGAATTAAAAAAATTAAAAAATGGTGTAGAAATAGATAACGGCTATATTACTAAACCAGCAATTGTAAAAATTTTGAAAATAGATCATGAAAAAAATATATCTAGAATAGAAATTACAATTCATGAAGGAAAAAATCGTCAAGTTAGAAAAATGTGTGAAGCAATTGGAAAAAAAGTTTTAGCTTTGCATAGGTCAAAAATAGGGAATATTGGGGTAAAAGATTTAAAAATAGGAACTTGGAGATATTTAACACAAAATGAGATAAAAAATATATTAAATTACTAAAATAAAAATATTCTAATAATATATTAGAATAAATTATGTATTGAAAAACAAAGAATACGAAAGAGGTAAGATTATGGAATATCAAAAATTTATTCCAGAAGGCTGGGAAAATACTAAAGATGAATTAGATAGTTCACTAT
Source organism: uncultured Clostridia bacterium (assembly GCA_947594985.1). Lineage (GTDB taxonomy): Bacteria > Bacillota > Clostridia > TANB77 > CAG-508 > Scatovivens. The sequence goes on along the minus strand of CANQEK010000018.1, from coordinate 3,302 downwards.
TGAAAAAAGCTTATGAAAACGGAAATATTTTGCAAGGATATGTGGAAAAATGTGATTCTAATTTTAATTTGCATATTGATTTAGGAAATGATATTATTGGAATAATACCAAGAAATGAGCTAGAAGAAATTAATGTGGATAATTATGGTTTTTGTAATCCAAGTATTTGTAAAAATAAAGTAAATAATTTTGTTCAATTTAAAATTAAAGAAATTTATGATGATAAAAAAGTTATTCTTTCAAGAAAAAATGTGCAAAAGGAAGCACTTAATTGGGTTAAACAAGATTTAAAGCCAGGAATGATTGTAAATGGTATTGTTAAAAATATTAGAAAATTTGGAGCTTTTATTGAAATTGGTGGTGGTATAGTAGGACTTTTACATATTGAAGACATTTCTGTATCAAGAATAAAATCTCCGGAAGAAAGATTTTTTATTGGACAAAAAATAAAAGTTATGATAAAATCAATTGAAGATAATAGTAATAAAATAATTTTGTCATATAAAGAGCTTTTAGGGGATTGGGATGAAAATATAAAAGATTATAAAGAAAAAACTATTGTTAAAGGAATTGTAAAAGAGACTGATAAGTTTAAAAATGGAATATTTATAGAATTAAAACCTAATTTAGTAGGGCTTGCAGAATATAAAGAAAATATGAAATATGGACAAAAGGTAAATGTTTATATAAAAAAGATTATTAAAGAAAGAAAAAAAATTAAACTTTTAATTGTTTAAGGAGGGGTTAGTAATGGTAGAAGATCAAGAAATTAAAACTACCGTTTCTCCATTTGCTATTAGAGAAGGAGAAATAAAAACTTTTGATGGAAAAGATGGATATGTATCCATAAATCAAATTATTCAAAAAATAAATCTTGGACATATTGGTGATATACATTTTAAAATATTAGATTTAGTAAATGAATTTGAATTTCTTACATCTAGACAGATTTTTCAAGTTTTACAACATAAAGGTGTAGATATAAAATCACAAGATAAATTAAATACAAAATTAGAACAACTTGTGAAAACAAAAATATTAACAAGATACTATTTCACTTCAGAAGATGGTAAAGGTATATATAGAATTTATTGTATGGAAAAAATGGGAAAATATTTACTAACTTCTAAAGAAGTTGAATGTAAATGGCAACCTACAGATAATACAAAACCAGTAGCACTTATAAAGAAGAGATTAGCAGGAAATCAAGTAATTATTGCTTATATGAGAAAAGCTAAGAATTTTAAAAGTTACAAAGTGAAAACTCCAATCACTGCTAAAGTAAATGCTAAAACTTTTAAAGGACATGGAGAAGTAACAATTTCTAAATCTGGAAAATCTTTAAATTTAATATTTGAATGTGTTAGAAGAGAAGAAGAATGGGAGAAAAAATTTGTAGACAGAATGAGACTTTATAAAGACTTTTTAGAAAATTTTGTTCAATTTGATTCTGGCTATGAAACTAGACCACAATTAATATTAGTTTGTGAAGATGATAAGCATATGGTTGAAACTTTTAAAGAAATTGTAAAAAATAAATTAGAGTTAGAAGATATCAAAATATATTTTACTACAGATTTAAAACAAAATGCTATAACTTTAGACAAATCATTAACAGAGTTTGCTAAAAATGAAGAAACAGGAAAATTTGTAGCAAAAAATGTAGAATTTAAAATATTAGAGTAAAATTTTATATAAGTTATAAATGATAAAAATATTTGTATAAATGGTAATTAAATTATATAAATAGAGGGTTCTTTTTTAAAGAACCCTCTTAAATTAAAATTAAGATAAATCAAGTTGTGATATTATTATTTTTTATAAGTTAAATTTGTTCACTTTTTTCATTTTATTTATTTGAATCGTTTCCAGCATTATATGATGTTATAGCATCCTCATTATTAAATTTGTAATTTAAATCTGAAGTATTTGTTTGAATAGGATCCATATCATTTGGATTATTTGGGTTATTATTAAAATTAATGTGTTTTAAATCAAACTTTGGTTTTGAATTTTCCTCATCAGTAGAAGATGTTTGATTTATTGCACCAGAAAATTTGCTAAAGTTAAATGTTTTTATTTTTTGCTTTTCTTTATATCTTGATTCTAAGAAATCTATTTTTGCTTGACCTGCTAGAGTTTTTCCTTTTAAATCTTGTGTTTTATAAATAATATATTTGAATTTTAATGCTTGAATTTTACCAGCTTTAAAACGTGGAATATAATTCCATTTAATACTTTTATAATTATCATCATATTTTCCTAAATCTGTTCTATAGTCATGAGTAAATTCCCAACGTCTCTTATCTCCAATTTCTTTTTGCCACCATTCATTGTCTTCTGGAGTATTATTACCGAAAACAACTTTGGTAGTACAATTTGCTACTATTGTTTGTTTATAATTGCGTTCACCACTACCTAATTGAGATAAGTTTTGGGCAGATATAATTGCTCCGACTCTATATTTTCTATATAAAGTAAATATATCTTCTGTTGCTTTACAAATAAAAGGTGGAAATTCATCAATATATAAGAAGTGAGGAATTCTAGTTTTTTCATTTCCTGGTCTAGATAGCACTGATTGTTGCATTAGTAATATAAAGAATAAACCAAATGCTTTATGAACACTAGCTCCTAAATCACCACGTCTAGTACATACTAAAGTAACATCACCATTTAATAAAGCTTTATCATAATTCAAATTATTTGATCTGTTACATAAAATATTTCTAACTCCGGGATATCTTAGTAAATTTTCAAGTTGAGCAGCTGACGCTTGTAAATATCTTTCTGTTTGTTCTTTACCTTGAGCTGTTTTATAAAATGTTTTTTTGAAATATCCTAATTGAATTTTATATTTTTCTACTAAATCTGGAAATTGTTTCATTTGTTCTGCCATTTGTTCTATTAAATTGAAATCATTTAATAATTCTAATAAATCTTCTAGGTTAGGTAATTGACCGTCATGCAATCTTGGATAAACTTCTTTTAGAAGTAATACTAAATTTTCAATTGCTTGCGTAACTACATTTTGCATAAAAGCTTCATTTTCTGTTCCAGGAGTATTCATTGTTCCAGAAGCATACATCCTTTTTAATATAGAAGATATTGCTAAAGATGTTTTTATAGGATCTTCATAGGTAAATGGATTCAAACCTATAGAAGAATTGTCATTAGGATCAATAATATTATATTTTATTCCAAAGTTATTAGCAACGTCTTTTATACGTGAAATTGATTCATAATCAGGCGCCATATATGTAAGTCCAAGAGTTTTGTATACTGTATTATCTACACTATAA
>CANQEK010000017.1 GCA_947594985.1 uncultured Clostridia bacterium | reverse complement strand
GAATAGAAATTCCTAAAACAGGTGTAGATTATCCTATATTAGAAACAGTTACTAAAAGAAGTATAGAAATAGCTGTAGGTATAGCTTGGAGTACAAACCAAAATGATCCAACAGGAGGTTTAAACTTAGAAGGAAATACAGTTATTTATGGACATAATTTTAGAAATGGACTATTCTTTTCAGATAATAAAAAATTATCAGAAGGCGATAAAATATATATAACAGATGTATATAAAAATAGAGTTGAGTATAAAATTGATAAAATATACCAAACAGATGAACAAGACGCAAGCTATTTTACAAGAGATACAGAAGGAAGAAAAGAAATATCTCTTCAAACATGTACAGATGATTCTAAAGCAAGAATAGTTATTTGGGCATCTGAAGTTAAATAAGTATAAGAAATAAGAAAAATAAGAAGTAATTAGTAAAATGAAGTGAATCCTCCTCATTAAATAAATTTTGTCTAACAATTTAGGTTCACTTCAAAAATTACTTCTTTTTTTATTTATACAAGTTATTTAAAATATTATTATAATGTAGAACTGTATTAACTAGATTATTTTTATTGTAATTTTTCAATTTTATTGATATAATTTACAAAAATAAAGCAGATAAGATTATAATAAAAACATACTTAATTTTTTAAATTGCAGAATAATATTTTTATTATGTAAAATCATAATTATATGTATTTTATTTATAAATAAAATCTTAATTAAAAACTTAAATCTAAATATAAAGGAGGAAAAAAATGAAAGAAACAATAATAAAAATAAAAGGAATGGTATGTAATGGATGTGAAAATAGAGTTCAAAATGCTCTTAAAAATATTGAAGGTGTTGAGAACGTTATAGCAGATCATACTACAGGTATAGTAAAAATTACATCTAAAGAAGATATTTCTAAAGATTTTATAGAAGAAAAAATAAGTGATATTGGATTTGAAATTGTAAAGGAATAATAGCCTATGAAAAAAATAATATTATCGATAGATGGTATGACTTGTTCAGCTTGTTCTAATGGACTCGAAAAATATTTAAATAAACAAGACGGTATTTTAAAAGCAAGTGTTAATTTGGTAATGGCAAATACTACTATCGAATATGATGAAAAAAAATTGAATATAGTAAAATTAGAAGAATTCATAAAACAAGCTGGTTTTAAATCTTTAGGTGAATTTAAAGAGATTAAATTTGAAAATAAAAGTAAAAAAGAAAAAATAAAATTTATTATTTTTACAATATTAGCAATTATTTTAATGTATATTTCTATGGGACATATGCTTAACTTACCAATACCAAATATATTAAATCCACATATAAATAGTGTAAATTATACAATATCATTATTTTTACTTACAATATTATTTATTATATATGGATTTGATATTTTAAAAAACGGTTATAAAAATTTAATTCATAGAACTCCTAATATGGATACTTTAGTTGCAATTGGAGTAGTCAGTAGTTTCCTATATAGTATGTACAGTATGTTTAAAATTTTACAAGGAAATTATAGTTATACAATGAATTTATATTTTGAATCAGCAGCTATTGTAATTTATTTTATAAAATTGGGAAGATATATTGATGGTATTAGTAAAGATAAAACAAAAGAAGCTATAGGTAAATTAGTTACAATAACACCAGAGAAAGCTATAATTAAAATAGATGGAATTGAAAAAGAAGTTACGATTGATGAAGTAAAAAAAGGGGATATTCTTATATCAAAACCAGGAGAAAAAATTGCTGTAGACGGTGAAATTATTTTAGGAAAAGCTCATATTGATGAAACTTTTATAACAGGTGAAAGTAAACCAGTATCAAAAGAAATAGGCTCTAAAGTAATTGCAGGAAGTATGAATTATGATGGATATTTAGAATATAAAGCAGAAAGAATTGGAAAAGAATCTACTATTTCAGAAATAGTTAAATTAGTTGTAGAAGCAAGTAATACTAAAGTACCAATAGCTAAAATAGCAGATAAGGTGTCATCAGTTTTTGTACCAGCAGTAATTTTAATTGCAATAATTACTTTTATTGTATATCTATTATTGGGAAATCCGTTTAATGTATCTCTCATAACTTTTGTTACAATTTTAGTTGTAGCTTGTCCTTGTAGTTTAGGCTTAGCCACGCCACTTGCTGTTGTTGTAAGTGAAGGATTATGTGCTAGCAATGGAATTTTAGTAAAGAAAAGTGAAATACTTGAAAGAGCTCAAAAGGTTAATACAATTGTTTTTGATAAAACAGGTACATTAACATATGGAAAATTAAAAATTGCAGAAATATTAAATTATAGTAATATAGAAGATAATGATTTATTGCAAATAGTTTCAAGTGTGGAAAGTAAGGTGACCCACCCAATATCAAAGGCTTTCAAAGATTATGTAGAAGAGAAAAAAATAAGTTTATTACAAGTAGAAGAATTTGAAAATATTGCAGGTTATGGAATTATTGGAAAAATAGAAAATCAAGAAATTATTTTAGGAAATTCAAAAATGCTTGATAGATATAAAATTGAAAATAAGTATTTAGAAGATGAAAAAAAATTATCAGAAAAAGGAAATAGTATTATATATGTTGTTAAGGAAAAAAAGATAATTGCTCTTATAGGTGTTAATGATGTTGTTAGAGAAAACGCTAAAGATGTTATAGATATTTTGAATAAAAATAAAATACAAACAATTATGTTGACTGGAGATAATAAAGAAACTTCGGAAAAAATAGCAAAAGAAATAGGGATTACAGAAGTTATTTCTAATGTTTTACCAAAAGAGAAGGCAAATATGATTAAACAGTTGAAAAAAGATAATAATATTGTAATGATGTGTGGAGATGGAATTAATGATAGTCCGGCTTTAGCAAATTCTGATATTGGAGTAAGTGTAAATAGTGGTACTGATATTGCAATGGATTCATCAGAGGTTATATTAACTAGAAATAATTTAAATAGTATTATAAATCTTATAAATATTAGTAAAAAAACAATTAGAAATATTAAACAAAACTTATTCTGGGCTTTTTTTTATAATTGTTTGATGATACCTATTGCAATCGGACTATTAAAACCAATTGGAATATCAATTAATCCTATGATAGCAAGTTTGGCGATGGTGATTAGTAGTTTTACTGTTATATTAAATGCTTCAAGATTAAGAAACATAAAATTAAATTAAGAAACTAAAATTATATAGATATTCTAGTAAATTTATTAAAATTGCAAAAAAATATAAAAATAATGGTTTGTTATAAAAAATAATAAAATATATAAGTAAAGGAGTGTAAAAAAATGAAAAATGATTTAATTATTAAAAAATGTAATTCATGTGGAACTATTGTAAAGGTATTGAAAGATGATAATATTGAAAAGTGTAATATACAATGTTGTGGAAAACCAATGGAAACTTTAATACCTAATTCAGTAGATGCTTCTATAGAAAAACATGTTCCAACATATGAAATAACAGAAGATGAAATATTTGTAAAGGTAAATCATGTTATGGAAAAAGAGCATTATATTGAATGGATAAGTTTAGTTAATGAGAATAAAGAATATACAATTAAATTATATCCAGAGCAGAATGCTGAAGCAAGATTTAAATATATACCAGGATCCACTTTATATGCTTATTGTAATAAACATGGATTATGGAAGGCAGAAGTTAAATAATATATAGTAAAATTGATTAATTAGGGGGAAATTTTATGAAAATGGCAATAAGAAGAGGTATCATTGTATTCATTGGACTACTTTTACAAATATTGGTATCTCTTGCTGCTTATTTATTTTTTATAGAGCATATTTTTATAATTAATATTTCTTTTGGAATTTTAAGTTTTTTGTTAACTTTGGGTTTAATAAAGTCTAGTAAAAATTACTCATATACTTTACCAGTAATTATTATTTTAATTGCATTTCCATTAATTGGAACTTTACTTTATATTATAATTCAAAGAAATAAATATAGTAGCAAAACATTAAAAAGTATTAAAAAAAGTGAAACAGAAAATAAAAAATATTTACATCAAAATAAGAAAATAAAAGAAAAAATTAAAGATAATAGTAGAATAAGATATTTAACAGATTTTTCTGGATATCCAGTAACGGAAAATAATAATGTTACTTATTATCCTATTGGCGAAGAAGCATTTAAAGCAATGATTGAAGATTTAAAAAAGGCTCAAAAATTTATCTTTTTTGAATATTTTATTGTAGCTCATGGAGAAATGTGGCAAACAATATTAAATATATTAGAGGAAAAAGCTTCTCAAGGTGTTGATGTTAGAGTCATGTATGATGATTTAGGTTGTATTTCTACATTAGATAAATCTTATCATAAAGAACTTGAAAAAAAAGGTATAAAATGTGTTGTTTTTAATAGATTAAGTCCTATTGCTGGTGTAATTATGAATAATCGTGATCACCGTAAAATATTAGTAATTGATGGAAAAGTTGCATTTTCAGGAGGAATTAATATTGCTGATGAATACATAAATCTTAATAGTAAATATGGCCATTGGAAGGATAATGGAATACGTATTTCTGGTGATGCTGTTTGGAATTATTCCGTTATGTTTTTAAGTATTTGGAATGCTTTTAAAAAAGAAGATACAGATTTTAATAAATTTAAACATAATTTTAATAATAATGTACATAATGGTTATGTAATACCTTATGCAGAAACACCTTTAGATGAAGAAATTACAGGAGAGGATGTTTACTTAAATATTATTAATCAAGCTAATAAATATGTTTATATATTTACTCCTTATTTAATTATTGATACAGATATGATAAATGCTTTAAGTTTAGCAGTAAAAAGAGGAGTAGATGTTAGAATTGTAATTCCTGGAATACCTGATAAAAAGATAGTATATACTTTATCAGAGTCTTATGTTGAACCACTTGTAAAATCTGGAGTGAAGATATATAAATATACACCAGGATTTATACATAGCAAAGTATTTATTTCTGATGATAGTATTGCTACAGTAGGGACAATTAATATGGATTATAGAAGTTTATATTTACATTTTGAATGTGGGTGTTATTTTGAAAATGTTGATATAATTAATGATATAAAAAATGATTTATTAACAACTATCAAAAAAAGTCATGAAATAACAATAAAAGAAGCTTCACCAAACTTTATAAAATCAATTTGGCAAGCTTTACTAAGATTGGTTGCTCCTTTAATGTAATAAAAATATTGTGACTCAAATTTAGAAACTTTATGTATGATAAATATTGAAATACCATGGAAAAAGAATGTTATTAACTTTTTGAAGTAACATTCTTTTTATATTATATGGATTATTAAGATAATCTCTATAGTATAAAGGCTTTGTTACATTGCATGATACAATTTAGATACATATGTATACTATATTAAAATAAATACATATTTATATTAAAATAGGAGAAAGAGATGAATAAAATTTTAATAGTAGAAGATGAAATTGCAATTAGTGATTTAATAAAAATAGAATTGGAAATGAAAGGTTATAAATGTGAAACCGTATATGATGGAGAGAAAGCAGCAGACTATTTAGAAAGTAAAAAATATGATTTAGTTTTGTTGGATATAATGTTACCAAATGTTGATGGTTATGAATTATTAAAATATATAAAACAAATATCTGAAATACCTGTGATTTTTTTAACAGCGAAAAATCAAACTATAGATAAAATAAATGGATTGAATTTGGGTGCAGATGATTATGTTACTAAACCTTTTGAAGTTAGAGAATTAATTGCAAGAATAGAGGCTGTTTTAAGAAGGTATAATAAAGTAAATGAAACACAAAAAATATATAATATAGAAGTAAATGTAGTAGCAAGAACTGTAAAAAAAGATGGGAAAGAAGTGAGTTTAACTCCAAAAGAATTTGATTTATTAGAGTTACTTATACAAAATAAAAATTTTGCTTTATATAGAGAAACAATGTTTGAAAAGGTATGGGGGGAAGATTTTGAGTTTGAAACAAGAACTTTAGATTTGCATATTCAAAGATTACGAAAAAAATTAGATTTGAAAGATAAAATAAAAACAGTTTATAAAATTGGTTATATGTTAGAAGTATAAATATTGATTATTAAAGAGGAGAATAATGAAACTTTGGAAGAAATTTGTTTTATTTACTATAACGATAATTTCTGTTATATTATCATGTAGTAGATATTATATAGTTAAGAAAAATTTTTTATATTCAATTGAAAATGCTAGTAACCAAAACACTAATCAACTTATTTTAGAAAAGTATATGATTGAAACTAATATAGTAAAAATTATTCAAGAAGGTGATGAAGTAACAGATGAAAAAATATTAGAATATTTAAGTTCTTTACATACAAATTTTGATAATGAGTTACAGTCATTTGCTATATATAATAATGAGTATGATAAAATATATTCTAATATTGATGATATTGATAGTATAGATATAAAAATAATATTGAATCAAGAGAAAAATACTTATTGCATAAGAAAGATTGAAAACATATATTATATGTTATTTTCTTCATATTGGAATATTAATAATAAGATTATTTATATAGTAAATGCTTATGATGTGAGTGCAATATATGAAGAAAAAAATAGACAAATGTCAGAAATATTATTTACAGATATTATTGTTTTAGTGCTTAGCTCAATAATTATATTTATTTTTTTTAAATATTTGACTAAACCAATAAGTATATTAAATAAAACAAGTAAAAAAGTTGCAAGTGGCGAATTTAAAGAAAGAGTGAATATACAAAGTCAAGATGAAATTGGTGAGTTAGCTAAAAGTTTTAATATCATGGCTGAGCAAATTGAAAATAAAATAAATGAATTGAATTTACAAGTAAAGCAAAAAAATGATTTTATTAATGGATTTACACATGAATTAAAAACGCCAATGACAGCTATAATAGGATATACTGATTTATTAAGATTAAAAAAATGTGATGAAGAATTGACTCAAAAAGCTATTAATTATATATATTCTGAGACTAAAAGACTAGAAAGCCTTTCATTTAAACTTATGAAATTAATGTCGCTTTCAAAAGATGAAATAAAAATGAATAGAATAATAATTACGGATTTGATAGATAAAGTTGTAAAAGTAGAAAGTGATATTTTAGATAATATAAAGATAGAAATGTATATTGAAGAAGCAGCTATTAAAGGAGATATTGAACTATTAGATGTTGTTATAAGAAATTTATTAGAAAATGCAAAAAAAGCTAATCCAAAAGATAATAAAGTTATAATAAAAGGTGAAAAATTAAGCAATAAGAAATATAGAATATCAATTATAGATAAAGGAAATGGAATTCCAAAAGAACATATTAATAGAGTAACAGAAGATTTTTATATGGTAGATAAATCAAGAAGTAATAAGAATAATCGGAACTGGTATAGGACTTTCTTTAGTAAAAAAAATTTTATTATTTCATAATACAGATATCAATATAGAAAGTGAAGAGAATATTGGAACAAAAGTAAGTTTCGAATTAGAGGAGGATATATGATTAAATTAAGAAATATTTTAATATATTTTATAGTTTTTATAATTATCCTTATTTCATTTGGGTTACCACAAATTTTATTAAAATTACAAGAAATAAATATTGAAAATACTGTGTTTGAAAAAAAAGCAGAAAAAATTTTATTAGATGTAGAAGCGGAAAAAATATATTTAGTAAAAGCTATTCATGATATGAATTTAATTGATACAGTAGAAATAAATGCTTCTAAAAAAAAGTGGGTGTTAGTAGAGTCACTTAAAATAAATGGTACATTAGATGAAAGTTATTTTAATTTTCAAAATCAATTAAAAAAAATGCAAGAATATGGAATATTAAAAGATGATAAATTAGAGAATTATAGTATATCCTTTGTAGATAAGCTTTATCATAATGATAAACAACAATACATTATATATAATGTATTGTTAAAGATTAATAATAGAGAATATAGTTTAGAAATAGAAAATAAAACGAAAAAAATATTAGATTTTTCTTTAGAAAAAGATTATTTTGCTAGTGAAAATAAAGAAGAATTAATGTTAAATTATATTAAATATTTGGACTTAAATATAATAGATGATTGGAAATTTGAGAATGATAAATTAAAATCTGAGAAAGCTGATTTAGTAATAGAATTAAAAGAAGATGATAATATTTTTAATTTCTCTATTAATACAGCACACAATCTATATGAGTTTGTTGTAGATAAAAAGTTTTAGAATAATTAAATAAAATTAAAATTTTTGAAACAATTTAGATACAAAATTCATACAATCTATATACAACCTTATGATATTTTTATATCATAAGGTTTTTATAAAAAATATTAAGAGTAATAGTTGTATAGAAACGGAGAAAAGTATGAATTTTGTAGCAAATATAGGGAAAAATGTTGAAATTAAGATAGGAAATGAAATTTATTTAAGACACGTAATTAAAACAAAATTTGTAAAAGTAAATGATAATTATATTGATATTATCAAAGAATATGTTTCAAATATTTATAAAGATGGAGATATAGTTTCAATTAGTGAAAAAATTATTAGTATTTGTCAAAATAGAATTATAAAAAGGCAAGATATAAAAATAAATTTTTGGGCAAAACTTTTATCCAAATTTGCTTCACATCCAAATACTGGAATTGGGGTTGGCGAACCTATTAAAATGCAATATACTATTAATGAAGTTGGTTTATTAAAAGTGTTAATTGCAAGTGTTCTTAGTGCAATAACAAAACTTTTTGGAATAAAGGGCGTTTTTTATAAAATTGTTGGACAAGAAATAAGTGGTCTAGATGGTTTTTATGATTCGGTATGGAAAGAATATAAAGATATAGGAATAAAATTGCCAGACAATCCTAAAGGTGTTTGCAATGAGATTAAAACAAAACTAGGAATTAGTTCAATGATAGTAGATTCAAATGATATTGGACAAGTAATATTAGGAAAATCAAATGATATTAAATTAGATGATTATACACTATGTCAAATAATAAAAGATAACCCTGCAGGACAAGGGAATGAACAGACACCAATTGTTCTTATTAGAAAAAAAGATAAGGAGGATTAATAATGAAAAATATTGTATTTATTATATTATTAATTATAATTATTTTTTTAGCGGTAGAAAATTTTCATAAAAATAAAGAAATAGATAATTTACATGCAAATATTTCAAAAAAAGAGCAACAAACGGAAATTGAAGCAACTTTTCAAGATGATAAAGAAAGTAAAAAAGACTATGAAAATGATATTAAATTTGAAAAAAAATTAACTGATTGGAAATTAACTTTAGTAAATTATGAAAATGAGTTACCTGATAATTATAATCTAGAGTTAGCAAATATTGATAATAGTAGACAATTTGATAAAAGAGCTATATATGAATTAAATGAAATGCTAAAAGCGTTAAAAGAAAATGGTATTAATAACATTTGGGTACAATCTGCTTATAGGAGCATTGAATATCAAAATAATTTATTTAATGAAAAAGTAAATACATATAAAAAACAAGGAAAGACACAAGAGGAAGCTGAAAGACTAACCTTGCAAACAATAAATAAACCTGGAACAAGTGAACATAATTTAGGATTAGCTGTAGATTTTAATTATGTTGATTATAGTTTTGAAAAATCAAAAGGTTTTAAATGGCTAGAAGAAAACGCAGAAAATTATGGATTTATTTTAAGATATAGAAAAGATAAAGAAGAAATAACTAAAGTAGATTATGAACCATGGCATTGGAGATATGTTGGAAAAGAATATGCAAAAGAAATAAATGAATTAGATATGTGTTTAGAAGAATATATAGATTATTTAAATAATAATTTATATAATTAATAAGAAATAGATTTAATATTTTATTTATAATTGATTAAGAAAATATTTATAATTAATTAAGAAAATATTAAATCTATTATTTTTTTTAAAATTATGATATAATTAAAAAAATTTAATTTACAATTTATTTATTTAACTCATAAAATAATATAAGAAAAAATATAAGTATATTACAAAAATGTAAGTATAATGTAAGCAAAATAAATACTATAATTTCAAATTTGTATATATAATTAATAAAAAGATATGGAGTAATAAAATGAAAAGTAAAGATATTGTAAAAAAATTAAATATATTATTTTGGTTATTTGTTATTGGTAGTATTATTGGATATATATTTGAAATGTTATTAGTTTTATTAAAAAAAGGTTTTTTTGAAACAAGGCAAGGATTGATTTATGGTCCATTTATACCCGTTTATGGAATAGGTGCTATTATATATTATTTGGTATTAAATAATATAGATTCTAGAAATAAAATACAAATTTTTATAATTTGTGCAATATTAGGAGGAGTGACAGAATATATTTGTTCTTTTATGCAAGAGAAAATGTTTGGAACAATATCTTGGGATTATAGTAATTTGCCATTTAATATCAATGGAAGAACCAGTTTATTGCATTGTTCATATTGGGGAATGGCTGGGATATTTTATATACAATTTATAGAGCCATTATTACCCAAAATACAAGAAGGAATAAATATTAATTCTGTAAGAAAAGTTACAATTATATTTGCTATTTTAATGTCTTTAGATATAGGAATTTCATGTATAGCTGCTGAAAGACAAAAAGAAAGAAGATATAATATAAAACCTAAAAATCAAATGGATTTATTTTTAGATCAATATTATCCAGATGAATTTATGGATAGCGTTTATACAAATAAAAAAGAAGTTACAGTAAGTGATTAGTTTTTTTATAACAAAAAAATAATTATGTAATAAAATTTAAAAGAAGAAATTTAAATTTAAGCGAGTAGTTTATCATTGATAATTACTCGCTTTTATAATATAATTGTCAAAAATAAGTAAAGTTATTCGAAGAATAAAGAAAAATGATAAGAAAATAAAATGAAAGAAATAGAATGAATTTTAATAGAGGGAAGTGCTAAGATTCTGTAGAATTAAAGTGCTATGCAAATTTAGATTTTAGATTGATAGAAAAGGAGTAATGTTTATGAAAAAATATATACAGAAATATAAAGTTATTATCATTTCTCTAATTATTTCACTCTTTATTGAAGTTTTTATATGTAATTTTGGATTTTTTAGAACATTATTAATTGGAAATATAAATTTAACAAAAGAATATGAAATTAAAGACAATGTGATTAAAATTTCTAATATTAATACTAGAGTTACAAGTATTTATTTTGAATATAATAATAAATTGAAGGATAAAGTAACGTATAAACTTTCTTATAAAGCTGATGAAGATATTTTTGTCAAAGAACTTAATAGTAAAATTATATTATCAAATGGAAATCATTATATAAATTTTGATACACATTCAAAGTGTAGTGATATAGAAGTTAGTTATTTAACTGAATATAATTTGAAGTTTGATAATATAATATTGAATCATCCTAATTTTAACTTCAATTTATTTAGAGTTATATTAATTTTTATTGCAAGTGTATTTTTCTTAAAATTAAAAAATGAAAGCTTTTATAAAGAGCAATACGATTCAACTTGTAATAGCCAAAATATGATTTTTATTATAAACTTAGTTACTATATGTTTATTTATATTTATGTATGCAATTTCAGAATTGAATTTTACAAAATTTTTTATATATAAAGATGATATTCCTAAAGATAATTCTCTTTTGATGCAAACTGAAGCAATGGTAAATGGTCAACTTGAATTATTAGAAGAACCTTCAGATGCATTGAAAAAAATGGAAAATCCATATGATAATACTAAAAGACAAAATGATAATGTTGAGTATCTTTATGATGTAGCATTTTATAATAATAATTATTATAACTATTTTGGTATAACGCCAATTATTACAAGTATTTTGCCTTTTAGAATAATAACGGGAGGATATACTCATTGTTATATTTTTAATATTTTATATATTTTTGTTGCTATTATTTCTTTATATTTTTTATATAAAAAAATAGTAGAAAAATATATTAAAAAGATATCATTATTTAATTTTTATTTAGGATTTTATGGAATATTATTTGCTTCAAATATTTTTACTCTATTAAGAGGGTTAAAATATGATATTGTTATGAGTTCAGGAATAGCATTTTTACTTATTTCTTTAAATTTAGCTTTATCAATTTATAATAATAAAAAATATAGATACATAAAACTAATATTTTTAGGAATTACAACAGCTTTAATAGTCTTATCGAAACCTACATTAATAGTTTATTATTTAATAATTTTATTCTTATTAATTTTAACAATGAAAGAAAAGAGTTTAAAAGAAAAGATAAAAGATGGAATTTTTGTAGTAATTCCTTTAGGATTATTTGCAATATTACAAATGATTTTAAATTATCTAAGGTTTGATAATATTTTTGAATTTGGAGCCAAATATCAGCTAACAGGTTTCAATATGCAATATTGTATGTTAATTACTTTTGGGAAGATTTATGCAGGAATAGTTGAATATATATTTAAAATGCCAATTATAAAGCCTTTTACATTTCCTTTTGTATTTCCTAATACAGATATAGCATTAACATCAATCAATGAGGTTTTGTATGAAAATAGACTAATAGGTTTAGCTGCAATTCCATTATTATATAGTTATTTAATAAAAGGAAATATTATAAAAGATAAAGAATTAAATACATTTTTAAATTTTTGTGTTTTAACATCTTTTTTATCAATGATTTTAAATATATGTTTTGGAGGTGTTTGTGAGCTTTATAGTGTTGATTTTAAGTTGATATTAGCATTTGGAGCAGTCATTATATTATTAAAATGGTTAGAGAATAGTAAAGATAAAAAAGTGGCAAATAAAATATTTCTTATTATATTGTTAGCAACAATTTTAATAATGATACCTATTAATTTAACAACAGAAGCTAGTTTTTTAAGTGATTTTACAAATGATATAACAGTATTTTTAAAAAATACATTTGAATTTTGGGCTTAAAATAATGAATACATTTTATTTACTTTATTTGTTGCCTCTTTTTTCCATTGTTCAATTCCATTAATTTAAACAAATACTAAGAAAAAATAAGCAACCTTAATTTAGAAAAGTTGCTTATTTTAATGGCTGGGCTGGGTAGATTCGAACTACCGGAATGCCAGAGTCAAAGTCTGGTGCCTTACCGCTTGGCTACAGCCCAATATTTAATTATTAGTGATGTATAAGTAAAGGGTTAGATGTCAAATAAAATAGTGGGGTGGAAGATGGGACTCGAACCCACGGTCTTCAGTGCCACAAACTGACGCGTTAACCAACTACGCTACATCCACCATGTTGATATAAATTACAACGCTATTATATTTTAAATCAAATTTATTTGTTTGTCAATGTTTTTAACAAAACTTTTACAAACAATTGTATTTGCTTTTTAATTTACGAATTTTTATAATTATGTTTAATAAAATTTTACAAACTATAAAATTATAAAAACAAAAAATAAAAAATATTAATAATATATTTTTTTGTAAAAAAATAAAAATTTATGTTATACTAGATATAGTGAAAATATAAATTTAAAAAATAAATTATAATTATATAAAGTTATATGAGATATTTATATTTTACATAATAAATTAAATAAAATTTCAAAAGAAATATAAAATAATTATAGAAATAAAAAACAATAGTTGAAATTTTATTATAGTGTTTATAGGTAAAGCCATATTAAAAACCTAAATAATTATATAAAGGAATAAAATTAGCAATGGAACATAGTTTAGAAAAAACAAAAATAAATAAAAAATTTATAATAATATTATTAGTTATATTAATAATTATAGTTAGTATAATTATTTTTATAAGAGTTAAAATTGAACAAAAATGGAATAATATAGATGTATCTAATGCAACTCATGGAGTAATTATTTATGATAATATTGGCTTTTATAGAAAACCTAAAGTATCGAAGTGGAGACATATAAGAGATTTACCCCTTGGTCAAAATGTTTATATAGTTGAAGATTTTACTGATAAAGATGGAAATAATTGGTATAAAGTCAAAGCAGATGATAAAGTAGGGTATATAGAAAAGAAAAATGCAAGTTATTTTGAATTTTCAAGTGAAGATGGAAAAGTATTAATGTCAGATGTTTCCAAATTTAATTTAATATATGAGCATTTTAAAACAGCAGGGGAATATGAAGTTTTTTTATTAAATAATAATATTAACTATGCATATATTAGAGCTGGTGGTAGAGGATATGGAGAAGAGGGAAATTTTTATACAGATCCAAATTATAAATTATTTACAGATGCTTGTGAATATTTGAAAGTGCCATATGGATTTTATTATATAGATGAAGCCATTACTTCAGAGGAAATTCTAGAAGAAGTAGATTTTATGGAAAAATTTTTGAATGAAAATAAAACAGAACAAGGAGTTCTTCCATTAGTTATAGATGTAGAAAGTCATGATGGAGCTGGAAGAGCAGATGAAATATGGGAAGATAGGGATGAACTTATTACAGAACTTATTAATGAATTTAGTAAAAGGAAAATTGAAACTATAGTTTATAGTAATGCAAATACAATTAATGAATATTTATATACTATAGATACAAAATTTTGGATTGCTTATTATGATTTAAAAAAGGAAATACCAGATTATTGGTATACTGAAAGTGACCAAGAAGCAGCTAAAAATACAGAATTTACAGATAAGATTATTGGATGGCAATTTACAGAAAAAGGTATTGGAGAAAAACCTAAATATCCTGTGGATTTAAGTTTAGTGGAAAATGAATTTTTTAGAGAATTTACAAAATAATAATTTATAGCGGAGGTTAAATGAGTCTCAATAAAAAATTAATTGTTTTAATAATTATGTTTTATATTTTTCAATATTTATTTTCGTCTTTTGTTATTGCTAATGATGAAATAATTAATAATTTAGAAGAAAATAATGAAGAATTAAAAATATATTCTGAATCAGCTATTTTAATTGAAGAAAAAACTGGAAAAATTTTATATGAAAAAAATATGCATGATAAAAAATATCCTGCAAGTACTACTAAAATATTAACAGCGATAATAGCTATAGAAAATTGTGATTTAAGTGATACAGCTACAGCAAGTTATGAAGCAGTTAATTCTATAGAAAAGGGGTATACAAAAGCAGATATAAAAGTAGGAGAAACATTTACAATTGAACAACTTTTAAGTGTCTTGATGTTACAGTCAGCTAATGAGGCTGCAAATATTATAGCAGAACATATATCAGGTAGTGTTTCAGAATTTGCAAAGTTGATGAATAAAAAAGCAAAAGAAATTGGTTGTGTTGATTCAAATTTTGTAAATGCAAATGGTGCTCATAATGAAAATCATTATTCATCTGCTTATGATTTATCAATAATTGCTAGATATAGTATGAAAAATGAAACTTTTAGAAGAATTGTTACACAATCTGAATGTAGTTTACCTCATACAGAATTTTGGACAGATGAAGATGTAGAAGAACATGGTGAGAGAAATTTTAAAAATACAAATAGTTTATTAAAACCAGATAGTCAATATTACTATCCTTATGCAATAAGTATTAAAGCTGGTTTCACAACTCCGGCTAAAAATTGTTTAGTTACAGGAAGTAATAAAGATGGATTTGAAACTATTGCTGTTGTATTACATGGAGAAAATACCGAAGAAGGACTAAGTGCTAGATATGTTGATACAATTAATTTATTTAATTATGGTTATGATAACTATAATTTAGAAGAAATTCTTTCAGAATATGACGATACATATTTAGTTTCTATACAGACAGAAAATCAAGAGAGTAAACAAACTAAAAAGGAAATTTTAGAACAAAATATAAATAATGATAATATTTTTAAAGAAATGTTAAAAATAATTATTGGATTTTCTATACTTTTAGTAATTATTATTTATTATTTTATAAAAATAAATAATAAAATTAAAAATATTACGAAAAGATTATATTATTTCAATATTAATGAATAATTTAAAAGGAGGATTTTATTTTCCTCCTTTTATTTATAAAGTAAATTATTAATTGTTTTCTATATTTATTATATTATTTAATTCGTTATTGTTAGTTACAACATTTTCTAAAGATGTTGAATTATTTTCTTGAGTTTTGCTAGTTGAAGAATTATTGTTTGCTTGTATAGGAACTTCAAATAAAGAAGTTATTTTATTAGAGTTATCAAACATATTATTAAATTGTAAATAATGATAATTGTCTATTAAGTAAGAATATTCTGTTTTTTCAGAAAAATCATGATAAATTCCAGTTTTATCCATATAACCGTTTCCTGTGATAATAGGTATTTCAGAACGTAGATTGTCCAAAAATTGAAGATAAGGTGATTTTTGTATTCCAGCAATGTCAAGAACTAATGATGCTAAATAATTAGAACTAATGTCTGTTATGTCTTTATATTTATCTTCATTAATATCATAATTTGCCCAAATCATAAATGGCGTAATATATTTATTTTCAGTAGCTTCTTTTGAATTTGGATCACTGTATTTTTGTGTGAGCAAATTTTTGTAAAATTCATCTTCAACCCAAGGTTGATGATCACCAAATAGAACTATTATAGTGTGTTCTTGTTGTTTAGAGAAATAGTCAATTAAGTATTGTAGTGCGTCATCAGCAATTTTTATAAGTGATAAGTATTGATTTAATTTAGGATATTGTCCGTTTTCTGCTATTATAGTATTTGGAAATTCCTGGTCAGTATAACTTCCATGATTTTGCATTGTAAGTGTAAAATTAAATATTTTTTCATTTTCTTTCTTATTTTCATATAAATCAATTATATTTTGGTAAGTACTTAAATCACTAGGATATTCTCTTATATAAGTTAAATCTTTTAGAGTGTCTATGTGAAAAAATTGATCAAATCCAAGTCTAGGATAAGCTAAATTTCTATTATATCCTTGTGGATAATAGCAGTGAATTGCACTTGTCGAATAGCCTTGTTCTTTAAGAATTGATGCAAGAGAATAAGATTTTCTTAAAACGTATTGTTGGTATGGTACAGTTCTTTTTGGAACAAAAGCCATGGAATTTGATGTTAAAAATTCCCATTCAGTATTTGGAGTAGTGGCTCCAAATATGGATACATGTAAATTACCTTTTATTATATTTTTAGATAAGCTATTAAAAAATGGTAGATATTCAGAATTTGTAGAAAAGTCGCCAATTACTTTTAAATCTGCAAAAGATTCATTCATAATAGCTATAATGTTTGGATATTCATAGTTTTCATCATGTGTTACAAATGGAATTTCAATTGAAGAGATAAGATTTTTTAATGAGTCAATATTATATTCCTCAGGTGTTTTTATTATTAGGTTTCTAGATTGTTTAAACAAGCTTGCAACTAAACCATTGTTATGATATTCCTCTTTTGGATCCCAATTTTCATCTAATTTAAAATATGAAATCATATTTGTTAAGTAAAAACAGATTGTAAATGATACTGTTCCTAAAAGAACTAATATGCGGTATATAATTTTTATTTTTCCATTTCTAAAACTATTAAAAGTAAATTTATGTAAAATAAATAATCCTAATATAAAAAGTAATATTCCTAATATAGCTTTTTTTGTTAGAAAAAATTTAAAAGTTGGAAGTACAGTTAAAGCAACATTTAAAGAAAATATGTCCCAAGGTACTAAAGGTGTTCCTCTAAATTCTGTTATGAAATGATTTACTATTCCTATACAAAATGTAAAAATCATGGATATATATAAACTAATTTTTATTTTTCCAATAATACAATAGAAAAAGCCAATTATAAAATATATGAACATGAAATTTAATAACATTCTTTTATTTTCGAAAATAATTTTTCCATTACAAAATAGTTGACAATATAAATAAATTAATATAGGGATAAAAATTAGTATAATAATCTTTTTATAAATTTGTTTATCAACATTTTTTAGTTTATTATATAATTTATCAAGTTTTGTAAATGATATTACTTTTTTTGCATAATCTTTTATAGTAGAAAGATTCATTTAATATAATCCTTTCATATAGTAATTTTATATATTTTATAAATATAACATAAATTGAAAAAAAAGTGAATAGAAAATTTTAAAAAATAAATAATTATTGTCAAATTAACAAAATTGACTAAAACAGTTAAAAGAAAGTAATAATTTGAAAGTAAACCGAACATATATACTGTACACATAAAAAAGTTAGAAAAATAAAAATAAAAAAAGAAAAAGTTTTCTGTGAATAAAATGTGTCGAAAAAACATATATTTATAAGTTATTCACAGGGTTATCCACATTATCCACAGAAAATAATTGTTCTAAAAATAAGTTTTCATAAAAATAAAATAAAAAAATGATATTTTTTTGCAAAAAAATACAAAATTTTGCAAATATAAATTTTATAATAAATATTATAAAATAGTTAGATATTTGTTAGATTTTTAACAGTATTTTGAACTGATAAACCAATTTTATAAAATATTGTATAATAATTTAGTACTGAAGTTTTTATATATAATCAGATAAATATAATAAAATAGATTTAATAATTAAGAAATTAAGATATTGATTAATAAATTAATATATGATAATAATAAGTTATAACTTAAATAAAGTTATAACTGAAAGAATAATATTTAAATATTATTAAATAACATATATTATATTAATAAATGTATATTGTAGTAATATAATAAAAAATAAAATAAAGGAAGAGGGAGGATTATGAATTATTATATAGATTTTGACAATACATTATATGAAACAAGTTCATTAACAAAATTAATGTTAGAAGCAATTGTTAATACTATAAGCAAAAGAGTTAATGTAAATTTAGAAGAATTAACGCTAGAAGTAAAAAATAATTTTAATTCAACAAATGATAATATCTTCATTTATGGAACTAAAATATCGAAAAAGTATAATGTTGATGAAAATGAAGTATTAGAAAGTATTGAGAATATAATACAAAATGGTGAGAAATTTGTATTTGAAGATGCAAAAAGATTTTTAGAGAAACTTAAACAAAAAGGACATAAAATAATTTTGTTGACATCTATGCCAAAAGTTAATCAAGAATATCAAATGAAAAAAATTATAGGTTCAGGACTTGCAAAGTATTTTGATAATATAATAATGACAACAGAATATAAGTTTAAATTAGATATAAACTATAAAAATGGAATTTTTATAGATGATGATCCTATATATATCAATGGATTATATGAAAATAATCCAATAAAAGTTATTAGAATAAGAAAGCCAAATAATAAACGTTCAAAAATTGATTTAGAAAACAAAAATATAGAAGAATACGAAAATTTTGATGATATTAATATTGCTTAAGTAAAATCAATATATAGTTTTTATATTAAATAAGGTTTATAAGAAAAACGTTTTAGTAAATTTAAACAATTATTATATCTTTGTTTGTATTGACTTTTAAGTTTAAATAATGTAAAATATGTAACATAATATGAATTGTGATGAAAAAGAGAAAACATATTGAATTTAAATTTTAATTTAATCTAGTTCTTTTAAAGTGAATTTGTGATAGTGAGAAACAAATAAAGAATTTATATGTTTTGGAACTTTGGAGCAATATTAATTAAGGTGGGTAGTAAATACCAATTAGGGTGGAACCGCGCAAGTTTAAGCTTACGTCCCTAGCTTACAGCTAAGGAAGTGAGCTTTTTTTGATAAGGTAAGTATCAAAAAAAGTGTAACTTTCTAATAATATAATAGGAGGTTTTATATGGTAGAATCAATGGAAAAAATTGTGAATTTATGCAAATCAAGAGGGTATGT
>CANQEK010000016.1 GCA_947594985.1 uncultured Clostridia bacterium | reverse complement strand
GAAAAGGCAAAAGAAGGATTCCAAAAATTTCAAGAAAATATTCCATTTGTATCATATAATACAATGCAAATGAGATCTGCAGCAGAAAGTGGTTCTTTGGATGCATTTATTATGGAATATCAAACTTATGAAAATGACTCAACATTAAAAAATAATTATACATTTATACCTTTTGGAATACCTCATAATAATCCGCTTTATATATGTGGTACAGTTTCTCAAGAAAAAAATCAACTAATTGAAGAATTTTTAAAATATGCTTTAGATGCACAACAACAAAATTTAGCTAAGACTTATGGATTTAATCAAAATCAAAATAGTTCAGATGTAAAAAATTATGATGGAAATACAATTTTACAAGCTCAACAATTGTGGAAAGAAGAAAAGGATTCTGGAAAACCAATTATAGCAGTGTTTGTATCAGACGTTTCAGGAAGTATGTCAGGTACACCACTATCTAATTTGAAGAAATCATTAATAAATGGTGGACAATACATAAATAAAAACAATTATATTGGACTTGTAAGTTATAGTACTGATGTTACGATTGAATTACCTATAAATAAATTCGATATTACTCAACGTTCATATTTTAATAGTGCAGTACAAAGATTGTCTGCTAATGGTAGTACAGCAACTTTTGACGCAATTATGGTAGCTACAAATATGTTACTTGAAAAGAAAAAAGAAGTGCCTGATGCAAAACTAATGATGTTTGTATTGAGTGATGGCGAAACAAATATAGGTTGTAGTTTATTAGATGTTACGAAAATTCTTAAAAATATAAATATACCAATTTATACTATTGGATATAATGCAGATATTTCAGCTTTAGGAGAAATTTCAAATATAAATGAAGCGGCTAGTATTAATGCTGATTCAGAAGACGTTATATATCAATTAAGAAACTTATTTAATTCAAATTTATAAAAGATGTAATAAATTTAAAATTAAAAATGTGAGGAACAAAATAGTTTGAAAAATAAAAAATTATAACTATATGTACCTTCGAAAAGCAAGAAAGGAATGAAATTTAAAATGGAAGATTTAAAATTAGAAGTTGTTGAAAAAGTAGATAAGAATGAACTTGAAACAACTATATTAGCTGGAAATGAAATATCAGAAAGTAAAATTGAAAATTCTTTAAATTATGATAAACTAACAGATGTGGAAAAACAAGCAATAGATACTTTTCTAGAAAAGCTTGATCCTACAAATACAGCTCAATTTTTGCAATATGGTGCTTCTGCTCAAACTAATATATCAAAGTTTTCAGATAATGTTTTATCAGAAGTAAAAACTAAAGATACTGGAGCAGTTGGAGATTTACTTGCATCTCTTGTAACTGAAATTAAAGGATTTAATAATGATACAGCAGCAATTACAAGTGAACAAAAAGGAATTTTAGGAATATTTAATTCTGCTAAAAGACAGTTCGATAAAATACTTGCTAAATATAATAAAGTAGAAGTAAATATTGACAAAATTGAAAAAATGTTAGAATCTCAAAAATTAACAATGCTAAAAGATATTGCAACTTTTGATACAATGTATGAAAAAAATTTAGAATATTTTAAGCAATTGTCATTGTACATTATAGCTGGTGAGAAAAAGCTAGAAGAATTAAATACAGTAACACTTCCAGAACTTCAAAAAAAGGCAAAAGAAACAAATGATCAATTGGATGTACAAGCAGTAAGAGATATGTCTGATACTATAAATAGATTTGAAAAAAAATTGTATGATTTGAAAACTACGAGAATAATATCTATCCAAATGGCACCACAAATTAGATTAATTCAAAATAATGATAGTGAGTTAATAAATAAAATTCAAAGCTCATTAATAAATACAATTCCTCTTTGGAAAAATCAAGTTGTTATTGCTTTGGGTATAGCGAATTCTAAAAAAGCTTTAGAAACTCAAAAAAAAGTAACTGATCTTACAAATGATATGTTAAAAGCAAATAGTGAAATTTTAAAACAAGGTACTACTCAAATAGCACAAGAGTCTGAAAGAGCAGTTGTAGACGTTGAAACACTTAAAAAAACAAATACAGATTTAATTGAAACATTAGATAATTTAATACAAATTCATTCTGATGGAAAAGCTAAAAGACTTGCTGCAGAAATGGAACTTGTAAAAATTGAATCAGAATTGAAAGATAAACTTTTAGAAGTAAAAATTGCTTCCGAAAATAATGAATAAAGTATGATTTACTTAATGACAACAATATTGTTAAATAAGAAATTATAAAGGTAGTTTTACTAGAATATAGAATAAAAAACTCGTATTAACTTGTTAAAGTTATATGCGAGTTTTTTATATTAATCGAATTATAATTTATTTGGAAATTATAAAATATTTACCAGGATCTAAATATAAGTATAAATATTTAGAATCTTCTTTTTCAAAATCGCCAAATTTAAGATTTTTTTCTTTTCCTTTTTCATAAATTATAATATTATTTATTTCTATAGTATAATTATTAGAAATTTTTTCAATTGCTACTAATGTTTTTGTTGGTGTAGAAATATTTAAATTTATTTGTTCTTCCGTTTTATTTGAGTCTATTTGTATTTTACCTTTTACCGTTTGTACTGTTGCGTACAATTTATTTAATATTCCAAATTCTGGTTTAAGCAAAGTTTCGGAATATCCTTCTTTTAAAGGTTGTATACCTGCAAAATATTTTGACATTATAATTAGTGGGCCTCCAGCCCAGGCATGATTTTTTGTACCAAAATTTTTATCCCAATATTCCCAAAGAGTAGAGCTTAAATCTTGATTATTTATCATTTCATTATATCTTAATTTTATTCTTGTTTGGGCATCTTCAATTTTTCCAATTTCACATAATGCTTCTAATATATATTTTTCCATAAAAACAGAGTTATCAAAGTTATTTACTAAAATATAAGAAAGTTTTTCATATTTTGTTTCATCTGCAATTCCTGATAAAATAGCTATAGCATTTACTCTATTATCATAACCATTAAAATCATTAGATTTATATCCATTTCCATCCCAATATTTTTCGTTAAAACCATTATACATTATTTGTAATTTATTCTTATATTCATTAGCATCTTCTGTTAGATTTAATGAACAGGCAATTTCATAAGTATTTTTCAAAGCATAATAATACCAGATATTTTCTGAAGCAGATGAATCAGTTTCACCTTGTGAATCGTTCCATTTCATTATATTCCAAAAATAATTACCTTTTCCACTAACTAAACCGTCTTCTCCAATTGACCATAAGTTTAAATAATCTTTTATACTTGGATAAACATATTTAAGAAAATTTATATTTCCAGTGTATTTATAATAATTATTCATTGAACATATTGCTAATAAGTTTTGAATGGGAAGTTGAAGTTTTGCATTAAAGGAAGGGGATACAGTTCCAAATGTTTCTTCGTGTCGCCATCCAATAAACATTTTTATACATTTTTCATATAATTTATTTGCTGAAATATCTAGTCCATATAAAGCTTGTTCCATAGAAATACTAGCATCACCAATCCATAAAGCCCTTTCTCTATCAGGACAATCCATATAAGTATCTCTCATATTTACATATAATGTTCTATTAGCCATTTGCCATAAAGTATTAAAATCACTATCATTGCATTCAAAATTTCCACTTACTTCAACATCATAACCAGTTTCTCTGTAACCTAGTTCTAAAATTTTTATACCTTTTGGAATATAATAATAAATTTCATCTCCATTAATCCAGCTTGGAGATTCATATTGTTGATCTCCATTTTTTGTGATGTAAGTTACTTTACCATAATAACTTGTATTATCTAAATTTTTATTATTTGAAATTATTATTTTTTCATTTGATTTTGAGTCAATTTTAAAATAAGGTACTAATTGAATATTATTTTTTAATTTCATCTCTATTATTGTATCTTCTTCAAAAGTTTTATTTTCGTATTCATCTGAATTAATATATTTTTTTATATCTGAATATTTGAATTGTGGAATATCTCTTTTTATTAATTCACCCCAAATATTACTATTATAATTTCCACAAACGATTGCATTTTCCCAATTAGTATCATCATATTCTTTATTAATCCAATTATTTAATTCTAAATTAGAATTATAGTAAATGTTGAATTCACTTAATCTTCCATTTTGCAATTCATTATCATTTAAGAAAGCTGGATTTTTAGTTGCTTTCCAAGTTTGATCACTTATAATTAAATTATTTCCAATTTGTGATTGAAATAATAAAGCTCCTTGACCAGAATCTATATGTGAAAAACTATCTTTGCCAAAATACCAAACTAAAATAGAAATATTATTTTCACCTTTTTCTAAATAATTACTGATATCAATTTCATCATAATAAATTGAATTTTCTTTTTCACCACGTTTTAATTGACCATCTCTAATAACAATATTACCATTTATATATAACCAATATTTTGAATCTACTGCAATTTTTGCTATAACATTTTTTATATCTTTTTTGTTTTTTATTTTAAAATTTTTTCTAAAGCATACCCAAGTATTTGCATTAGGATTTTTATTAGTTTCATTTGTCTTTATAAAATTTTCATTTTCTATCCATATATATTTTGCCATCCATTGAAAATCTGTATTATTTTTATTAGATTTTGTTATGTTATCTATTCTAATAATAACTATTATTATTAAGAGTATTATCAAAAACTTGAATATTAATTTTCTTATATTATTCATTATATAATCCCTTTTTTATATTTTATAGAATTTTATCATTTATTATTTTTGTTTTCAATAAAGATAAAAATAAATTTTAAAATTGTATATTTTTATCATTTTTTCGGGATAATATTTATATTCTCATATGAGTAATCAATAAGTAATACTCTATCTAATTTCTATAATTATATAAAATAGATAATTATAGAGTTGATAGGTTTATAGGTAAATCCTTTATTAAAAACCTAAATATAGTATACAAGGAGTTTGTGATTATTTAAATTATAAAATATATCATATAAAAATGTTATGGAAGATAAAAAAGAAAAAATGTCAAATACTACAAAATATGGTGAACAAGTGTGTTCAGAATTTGCATGGCTACCAATAGATAAACAAAAAGAAAAAGCAGAAGAGTTTGAAAAAATTACTAAAAAAAAGAAGAAAGACAATTAATAAGTTTTCAAATTAAATGCAATTATGCAATTATGTAATATATAATAAAAAATTAACTAGGTTATAAATGCTAGAAGGCGAATTATTAAATTATATTGTAGAATTTTAAAAAAAATGGTAGAATAATTTTGAAAATTAACATATATAGAAAAAAATAAATATAATAAATGATTTTTATATTATAGGAATTAGTGCAGTAATTCCTATAATATAAAGAATTCGAATAAGTATACAAAATTTTTTTGAAAATTTGATGCTAGAACAAAGATGCGAACGATTATATTATGTTAAATAGTTGTGACTAACTTAATTTAGAAAGGAATAATACATATGAATGAAATAAAAGAAATAGCTAGTTATTGTTTAAACTGTAAAACTAAACCTTGTAGTGTAAGTGGATGTCCTATTCATACTCAAATACCAGAGTTTATAACAGAAATAAAAAATGAAAATTATGAAAGAGCATATGAGATATTGCAAGAAAATAATATATATTCATATATTTGCAGTTTGATATGTCCACAAGAAGAACAATGTGAAGGAAGTTGTATAAGAGGTATAAAAGCTACACCTACTCATATTGGAATTTTGGAAAAGTTTATTAATGAATGGGCAATAAAAAATGATTATGAATATAAAATTAACAAGAAAAAAAGTAATGGTAAAAAAATTGCTATAATAGGTTCTGGACCAGCTGGTTTAGAGTGTGCAGTTGAATTATTAAAAGAAGGCTTTTCTGTTGATATATATGAAAAGGATAAAATTCCTGGTGGTATTTTAGTTTATGGTATACCAGACTTTAGGCTATCAAAAGATATAGTAAAAAAAGTTATTAATAAAATCCAAGATTTGGGTGGAAATTTCATCACAAATAAAGAATTAGGAAAACATTTTGATTTAAATGATATTATGTCCAAATATGATGCAATATTTTTAGGAATAGGTGCAACTAAATCTATCAAATATGATTTATCTAATAAAAAATTGAGAAATATTTATGAATCAGATACTTTTTTAAGAGCGTATAATGAAAATAGTTATATTAAAGACTTAGGTACAGTAGTTGTAATTGGTGGAGGTAACGTTGCTATGGACTCTGCTAGAGTGGCTGTAAAAATGGGAGCGAAAAAAGTAAAAATACTTTATCGTAGAGATAGAGAACATATGCCAGCTAGAAATATAGAATTAGATGATGCTATAAAAGATGGAGTTGAATTTAAAGAATTAACTAGAGTTATATCTGCAAATGATGTTGAGGGTAAAATAATTAATGTTAATTGTATTAAAACAAAAATTGTTAATGGGAAAGCTGTTGATATAGAAGGTGAATTTTTTAAGGAAGAAGCTAATACAGTTGTTTTTGCAATAGGATTAAAACCTGATAAACATTTGTTAGAGAGTCAAAATATAGAAATTGATGATTTTGGATATATTATAATTGATGAAAACGGTAAGACTAATTTAGAAAAAGTATATGCAGGTGGAGATAATACTGAAGCTAAAGCCACTGTATGTAGAGCTTTAGCTTCAGGAAAAAAGGCAGCCAATGGAATTATTAATAAATTATGTTGACTGTAAAATTTAGAAATGTTATAATACATTAGTAAAATTACAATATCCGATAGGAGGTTATCTTATGTACAATCAAGACACACGGAAAAAAGACAAAAAAGACATTGAGAATATTATCCAAGAATTGCTAGAGAGACTTTACAATGATTTCCCAGCAGGCTTTGATGATTCCTCATGTTGTAAGAAAGATGATTCTTCAAATTTGTTTTACTACAATGAAGAGGTTATTGACCTTTTATATAAAGTCTATAAAAGAAGGCTTTTCAAAAGTCGCATTATCGATTCTGTTATAGACTCTTTTTCAATAGTATATTCGCTAATGAAAACGAGTAATTTAGTAATTAATGTGACTACGTGCAAGAATCGTCCAGATTGGCTGTATATAGATTTGTTTGTCGAATCATTAAGTATTGATAAAATAAAATTTTTAGGTAGGATTTTGTATTTAAATACAGCATGCCCATTTAAATACTGGCAGTATCATTGCTATTTTATACAGACAGAAGTATTACAAAAAATTGAAATAAGTACCATTGAAATCTTGATCATTCTTGTACTAACCCTTCTGGGATTTGCAAGTATATATCTTTCTGAGTATAAAGATGATGAGGATTGTTATGAGTCTTATGTAGATTGGAATGTTGCAAAAAAAGTGAAAAATCTTACTTTTCTTGGGAGTAAACGTATTTATTCCGTAGAACGGACAATAGGTAAATTACAAGAATCACAAAGCAAATTTTTCAAAATTAAACGTCGTTTTTTGATTGGAGGAGATAGCTCTAAAAAGGGAGGAAAAAAGAAAAAATAAAATTGCTTAAATATCATTATGGTAAAAGTTAGTTGGAATAATTTCTCATTTTTTTCCTCCATTGCCTTCCCCGCATATTTTGTGCGGGGAAATTTTATAAAAAAATTTTTTTTATAGTTGACAAAATTAATCAAATGATGTTATTATAAATATTAATAATTATTAAAATAAGTTTAAAAACTATGAAAAGGACAAGGTAAACAAAAATAAAACCTTAAAGAGAGCTAGTAAGTGGTGAAATTCTAGTAGGAGAATAGTTTGTTTATTATCACCTTTGAGTTAATTATTAGAAAATAAACTTTTCGTTTTACGCATAAAGTAGAAATTGAAAAGTTTATGATTAAAATAATTCGCATTGTCTTGCGTTAAAAGGAAAATAGAGTTTTAATATTATAAAAATTGTATTTTAAATATTAATTAAATTTAGGTGGTACCGCGTAATTATCCATTTCGCCCTAATTATAGGAAGAAATGGATTTTTTTGTATTATAAAAGTATATAATATAAAATTTTACCTATTTTGATTTTTGATTGAATTTTAAATTTAAAAATAAAGGAGAATAAAAATGAGTGAAGAGAAAAAAGATTATGGAAAAACATTAAATTTGCCCAAAACTGATTTTCCAATGAGGGCAAATTTACCAGAAAATGAACCTAAAATATTGAAAAATGTATTTGAAAATGGTTTATATGAAAAAATGTTAAAGAAAAACGAAGGAAAAAAATCATATGTTTTACATGATGGACCTCCATATGCAAATGGTGAAATTCATATAGGTCATTCTTTAAATAAAGTTTTAAAAGATACTGTTGTAAGATATAAGAATCTTCAAGGGTTTTATACGCCTTTTGTTCCAGGTTATGATACACATGGAATGCCTACAGAAAAAAAAGCAATTGAAAAATTAGGGTTAAATAGAGATGAAATACCTGTAAATGAATTTAGAGATACTTGTAAAAAATTTACTGTAGATTATAAAGATAAGCAAACAGAAGGTTTTAAAAGATTAGGAGTTATTGCAGATTGGAAAAATCCTTATATTACTTATCAACCACAAATGGAAGCAAAGCAAATTGGCGTCTTTGCTCAAATGTATAAAAAAGGTTATATATATAAAGGATTAAAACCTGTTTATTGGTGTACAGATTGTGAAACAGCATTAGCAGAAGCAGAGATTGAATATAAAGATGTTAATTCAAATACAGCATATGTAAAATTTCCAGTAAAAGATTCTAAAGGGTTATTTGATGAAAAAAATTCTTATATTGTAATATGGACAACAACACCATGGACATTACCAGGAAATACAATGATTGCTGTTGGTGCTGATTTTGAATATGCAGTTGTTGAAGTTGATAATGAGAAATTGATACTAGCAAAAGAACTTGTAGATTCAGTTATGGAATTAGCTGGAAAAAGTGATTATAAAGTTATTCAAAAAATAAATGGGGAAAAATTAAAAGGTGTTGTTTGTAAACATCCATTTTTAGATAGAAATTCTATAGTAGTAACAGGAAGTGAAGATACAGTAAATGTAGAGTTAGGAACTGGTACAGGTTGTGTTCATATAGCACCAGGTTATGGTAAAGAAGACTATTTATTAGGCTTAAAAAATAAAAGTGATATAGTGGTTTTAGTTGATAGTAAAGGTGTTCAAAGAGGAGAAGGGGCAGGTCCTTTTAAGGATATGTATTATGCTAAATCTGATAAGGAAATAATAAAATGGTTAGAAGAAAATGGATTATTACTATTAAGTCAAGTTGTAAATCACTCTTATCCTCATTGCTGGAGATGCAAAAAACCAGTTATTTTTAGAGCTACTAACCAGTGGTTTGCTTCTATAGATGGTTTTAGAAAACAAACGTTAGAAGCTATAAAAACTGTTAAGTGGTATCCATCTTGGGGAGAAGAAAGAATATCAAAGATGATAGAAGAAAGAAACGATTGGTGTATTTCTCGTCAACGTACGTGGGGAGTTCCAATTCCAATTTTCTATTGTAAAAAATGTGAAAAAGAATATGTAACAGATGAAAGTTTAAAGAAAGTTCAAGATTTAGTTAGAGAAAATGGAACTAATATATGGTTTGCATTATCAGAAAAAGAATTAATGCCAGATGGCGCAAAATGTTCTTGTGGTTGTACAGAATTTAAAAAAGAAACAGATATAATGGATGTTTGGTTTGATTCAGGTTCAACTCATGAATCAGTAGTTAAAGAACGTGGATTACCACCAATTGACTTGTACTTAGAAGGTTCTGATCAATATAGAGGATGGTTTCAATCTTCACTTTTAACGTCTGTTGCAATTAATGGAAAAGCTCCTTATAAAGAAGTAAGAACACATGGATTTATAATAGATGAACAGGGCAGAAAAATGTCAAAATCTTTAGGTAATGTTATTGCCCCACAGGAAATAATAAAAGAATCTGGTGCTGATGTTTTAAGGCTTTGGGTTTTATCATCTGATTATAAATCAGATGTTAGTGTTTCTAAAAATATTATAAAACAAGTTACAGAAGTTTATAGAAAAATTAGAAATACAGCAAGATATATATTAGGAAATATATATGATTTTGATGTTAATTCTCCAGTAAAGTATGAAGAATTACAAGAAATAGATAAATGGGCGTTAACAAGATTAAATAAATTAATAAGTACTTGCACCAAAGCATATGATACTTGTGAATTTCATGAAGCATATCAAGCTATAAATCAGTTTTGTGTTGTAGATATGAGTCAATTTTATTTAGATATTATAAAAGATAGATTATATACAACAAAACCAAATAGCATAGAAAGAAGAGCTGCTCAAACCACAATGTATGAAATTTTATCTTGCCTAGTTAGAATTTTAGCTCCAATGATTTGTTTTACAGCAGAAGAAATTTGGCATTATATGCCACATAAAAAAGGCGAAAATTTAGAAAGTGTTATGCTTGAAAGTTTCCCAAAAATAAATGCAAAATATGAAAATGAAGAGTTGAGTTTAAAATGGGCAAAATTAATAAAATTAAAAGAAGAAGTTGCAAAAAAATTAGAACTTGCTAGAGCAAATAAGGAAATTGGTCTTTCATTAGAAGCAAAAGTTACATTATATACAGAAAGTGATGAATATGATTTTATAAAAGGTCAAGAAAAATTATTAAAAGAAATATTTATAGTTTCTGAGGTAATTGTACAGGAAAATAGAAGAAATGATGATAAAGAAGTTGCTATTGGAATTAAAGTAGAAAGAGCAGATGGCGAAAAATGTGAGAGATGTTGGATGTATTCTACTACAGTTGGTGAAAGTGCAGAATATCCAACTTTATGTGAAAGATGTAGAGATAATCTTATGTAATAAAATGTATAACAATAAAACGGGGTATGTATACAATTGCATACCTCATTTTAAATTAATTTTAAATATATTAATAATCTAATATATTAAATTAAGTAATTTGCAATAACACTTATTATTAATTTTGGTGTAGGCTTTTTTGGATATTTTATCCCAAAGTATTTTTCAACAACATTATAACTATCTTTTGAATGTTTAGAATACATATATTTTATAGAACGATCGATTGACCATTTTACTTTATCTGAATCTGTTTTGTTAATAATTGCAACATATGAATAAATATCACGTTTTAATTTATCAAAAGTGTAATAACCTTTATATGTAGTAGCATATAAAATGGAATCTAATAAATATGTAGTTCCCATAAGTTTAAAATTAAATCCTAAATTTAATAGAATTGACATTGCAAGATCTTTTTTTGAATCAGATATATCTTCTTGTATAAATTTTAAAATATATTTTGACATTGTTTTAAAATTTAAATTAAAGTTTAATACAAGCATTGACTTATGGTCTGTATATGTTTCTTCTGATTTTGAAATTATAATTACTTTAGGTGTATAAAAATTAATATTATTTTCTAAAAATTCAAGGATACCTGAAAGAGTAGTAATAATTAAGTCAGGTTCTCTTTCTGTTATTATTTCTTTTGCTTCATTAAATTCGTTAGCAATTCCTACTATTTGAAGTTCTTTTAAATCACAAATTACTTTATTTGTAATTGTTTTTACTATTGAAAGATTTTTACATATTATTAAAACTTTTAACATTTTTTTACCCCTCTATATATAAAACAATTTAACAATACAAAAAGTGACAAAATTCGACAAATTTTTTTTAAAAAATTAAAGTGAGATACAAATAATCATAAATTTATTATGTTGTATCTCACTTTTATAAAATAAAATATTCTTTTATTTTATAAATTAACTAGTTACATACCTTGTTCGCCAGGCATAATATAATCAATTACACCATAGATTAGTGCACCAATAATAGCAGCCATCCATGATATAGAATATCCAGAAACGAAAAATTGTGTTGCGTATAAAATTACAACAGCAAGTACAAATCCAACAAATCCTTTACCAAAGGCCATTGCATGTAAACCAGTAAATTTTATTATAAGATAATCCATTATAGTTAAAACAATAGCTGATATTGCAAGTGACCAGATATTATTTATAGAAAATCCAGGTGTAAAAAATGCTGTAATACCTAAAATAATTGCAGCAACAATAAATCTTCCAACTATTTGACCAATAGTTCCCATTGAGCTATTTGATTGTGCATTTGAATTATTGTTATCCATTTCACAAACCTCCTTGTAAAAAAGTATATTTGAATTATATAACTAAATTTTTAAAAAATTTAATTAAAAAACAAATATAAGTATATTTTAATAATTTTTGCGAAAAATATTCATATAAAATTTAATTTAGAGGATTGTATATGATACTTGTATTAGTAAGAACTGTAATTATATATATATTGGTATTATTTGTTATGCGATTTATGGGGAAAAGAGAAATTGGACAAATGCAACCATTTGAACTTGTTATTGCAATTATGATTGCCGATTTAGCTGCAACTCCAATGGCTGAAGTTGGAATTCCTTTATTATATGGAGTTATTCCAATTTTCGGATTATTGCTTATGCATTTAATAATTTCTATAATTAATTTAAAAAGTATTAAAATAAGAGAAATAATTTGTGGAAAGCCGAGAATTTTAATTTATAGAGGTAGAATTGATGAACAAGCAATGATTAAAGAAAATTTTACAATTAATGAACTTCAAGAAAGATTAAGAGTTAATAATATTAATAATATAGGTGATGTAGAATTTGCAATTTTAGAAACAAGTGGACAAATAAGTGTTGTTCAAAAACCAGAAAAAAGAGCTTTAAAGCCTGAAGATTTTAATATGCAAGTGCCTTATGAAGGGATTGCATATGATTTGGTAATTGATGGAAAAATAATGTCAGATAATTTATATAAAATTGATAAAGATTATAATTGGCTTGTACAAGAAGTAGGAAAGTTTAATATGAAACCAGAAGAAGCTTTAATAGTTGTTTTAAATGGTGATGGAAGTATATTTTGTCAAAAGAAGGATGAGCAAAGATGAAAATAAAAAAAGAATATGTTTTAATTGTATTAATTATTATAGGTGTTGTATTTTTAGAATGGTTAACAAGTAAAATTTCTAATAAAGCTTTTGAAAAAATTTCCATACAAATTAATGAAGTTATTTCAGAATTGGAAAAATTACATGATTCAGGACAGAATTTAGAGCAAGATAAAAATAATATTGATGAAAAAATAAAAAAATTAAAAAGTGATTGGAAAAAAGAAGAAGATAAACTTTCTATCTTTGCTGAACATAATGAAGTTGAAAAAGTTACAGCTTGCCTTGTTTTATTGGAAGAAAATACAAAAAATGAACAGTATGATGATGCTCTGGCAAATGGAAAAGAATTTATTTATAGATTAGAATATATTACTGAAAAAGATGATATAAAATTAAAAAATGTGTTTTAATGGTAAAGTAATTAAATAATAAAGTTACAAATAAAAATACAAAAGTTATAAATAAAAAATATAAAAATTACAAATAAAAGTTAGAGATAAAATAAAAATTATAATTTTTAAAGGAGTATATACTAATAAATAATTTATTAGTATTACTCCTTTTTATAGAAAATATTTATTAAATATATTGTTTATTAAATATATTATTTTACTATGTTATTTATTAACTTATGTTATTACTTCTTTCTTTTATTATATAAATTGGTCTTTTCTTTACTTCTAAATAAGTTTTAGATAAATATTGACCTATTATTCCAAGTGAAAAAAGTTGAATACCACTAACCATAAAAATTATACAAACTAATGAAGGCCATCCACTTGTAGGATCTCCTAATATTAATGTTTTAAATATTATTGCAATTATTAACAAAAATGAAATTATGCAAAACAATAATCCTATTATTGATGAAAAAACTAAAGGTGCTGTAGAGAAAGCAGTAATACCCTCTAAAGCATATTTAGTAAGTTTCCAAAATGACCACTTTGTTTGTCCAGCGACTCTAGGCATATTCTTATATTCTAACCATTTTACATTAAATCCAACAAAACTAAATAAACCTTTATAGTATCTATTGTATTCTTTTAAAGAGATAATTGAGTCCACTACAATTTTTTTCATAAGAACATAATCTCTTGCACCATCAACATTTTCAAAGTTAGTCATTTTATTTATAAGTTTATAAAAAAGTTTAGCAAAAAAACTTCTTATTATTGGTTCGCCTTTTCTATTTATTCTTCTAGTTCCAACTGCATCATAATCTTCGTTTATAATTATTTCATACATTTGTTTTAGTAATGATGGCGGATCTTGTAAATCAGCATCCATTAGAGTAACATAATCTCCAGTTACATTTTCAAGTCCTGCATATATTGCTGCTTCTTTTCCAAAATTTCTTGAGAAAGAAATATATTTTATTTCACTATTTTTTTTTGCTAAATCTTTTATTATATTTAAAGTATTATCTTTAGAACCATCATTTACAAATAATATTTCAAATTCTGGATTTTTTGGAAAATCTTTAATATTTTTTATTAATTCTTCATAAAATAATGGTAGAGCTTTTTCTTCATTATAACATGGTACAATTATTGAAATTTTTTCCATTTATTTATACACACTCCTATTTATACTAATTTACATACGTATTATAGCATACACAATTTGTTATTACAATAATATTTTACTTTATTTATATAATGTAAAATATAATAAAATTAAAAATAATACATTATTTTAAATGAAAATAATATAGAATTCAAAAAATTCATTTATTATATTTTTATAAAAAAAGGGTTGATAAATACAAATCTATGTAATATAATCGTAATGGAACTGTAATAAAAAAGCCATTATTTTAAAGGAGAGATTAGAATGTTTGGACAAGATATAGGTATTGACTTAGGAACTGCTACTGTAATTGCATATGTAAAAGGAAAAGGTATTGTACTTAGAGAACCATCTGTTGTTGCAGTAAACAATATAACAGGTGAAGTTTTAGCTGTTGGACATGAAGCAAGGCGTATGTTAGGTAGAACTCCTGGAAATATAGTGGCAATTAGACCTCTAAGAGATGGTGTTATATCTGATTATACAGTTACAGAAAAAATGTTGAAGTATTTTATTAGTAAAATAGGGGGAAGATTTTTATTCGCACCTAGAATAATGATATGTATTCCATCAAAAGTTACAGAAGTAGAAAAAAAAGCTGTAATAGATGCTGCTTCAAATGCTGGAGCTAGAAAAGTTTATTTAATAGAAGAACCTATAGCTGCTGCAATAGGAGCTGGAATTGATATTTCAAAACCATGTGGAAATATGATTGTTGATATTGGTGGTGGAACTACAGATATAGCTGTTATATCATTAGGTGGTGCTGTTGTTAGTAATTCTATAAAAGTCGCTGGTGATAAATTTGATGAATTTATAGTGAAATATATAAAAAAGAGACATAATGTAATGATAGGCGAAAGAACAGCAGAAGAATTAAAACTTCAGATAGGTTGTGTTTTTCCTAAAATACAAGATATGGAAATGGATGTAAGAGGTAGAGATTTGATAACAGGACTTCCAAAAACAGTAACTATTTACTCAAGTGAAATGATGGAAGCTTTAGAAGAACCAGCATCACTTATAGTAGATGCAGTTCATTCAGTACTTGAAAGGACACCTCCTGAACTTGCTGCTGATATTAGTGATAAAGGAATTTATATGACAGGAGGAGGTTGTTTAATAGATGGACTTGATAGATTATTACAAGATAAAACAGGTATAAATGTTATGATAGCAGAAGATGCAATTTCTTGTGTAGCTAAAGGTACAGGAAAAGCTTTAGATAATCTTGATAGTATGGATAGAATGAAAAAATAATAAAATCCTATAAATATAATTTAAAATACTCACATATTATATGTGAGTATTTTAATAAATAATAAAATTAATTATGAATGGCAATTTAATAAATAATAAAATTAATTATGAATGGCAATTTAATAAATACTAAAATTAATTATAAGGTAAATAATTATATAATTATTAAATAATTTAATATAAAAGGTTTATAGGTAACCTCTTAAAAACCTAAATATGTTATACAAGGAGAATATGATATATTATAGTAGAAAATTATAATATAGTGGTTTTACCTAATCATATAAAAAATAGATGAAAGTTGCATTTTATACACTTCGGATGTAAAGTTAATCAATATGAAACTAATGGAATGATTCAAGCTTTTAAAAATAAAAATTATAAAATAGTTGATTTTAATGAAAAAGCTGATATATACATAATAAATACTTGTACTGTAACGAATATGTCTGATAGAAAATCAAGACAAATTTTAAGACAAGCTAAAAAAAATAATAGTAATTCTATTGTTGTAGCAGTTGGATGTTATGTTCAAGTTGCAAGACAAGAA
Source organism: uncultured Clostridia bacterium (assembly GCA_947594985.1). GTDB lineage: Bacteria > Bacillota > Clostridia > TANB77 > CAG-508 > Scatovivens. The sequence goes on along the minus strand of CANQEK010000016.1, from coordinate 4,050 downwards.
ATTGAAAAAATACCTGAAATAGATTTAATTTTAGGAAATAATGAAAAAGTAGATATAGTAAAATTTGTTGAAGATTTTATATCAAGTCAAAATAAAATTATAGTGGATGATGTAATACATAATAAAAATTATCGAGATTTTGGTAGTGTTACATATACAGAAAAAACTAGAGCTGTTATTAAAGTTCAAGATGGATGTGATAGATTTTGTACATATTGTGTAATTCCTTATGCTAGAGGAAGAGTTAGAAGTAGAAATCCCAAAAATGTAATTAATGAAATTTCTAATATTGCTAAAAAAGGAATAAAAGAAGTTGTAATAACAGGAATACATGTAGCTTCATATGGAAAAGATTTTGATTATAAATATGAACTAATTGACTTATTAGAAGAAATTAATAAAATAGATGGTATTGAAAGAATTAGATTAGGCTCAATAGAACCGCTTTTAATTACAGAAGATTTTATTAATAGATTAAAAAAATTAGAAAAAATATGTCATCATTTTCATTTATCTCTTCAAAGTGGATGTAATGAAACCCTACAAAGAATGAACAGAAGGTATACAATAGACGAGTTTGAAGTCATTGTTAATAGATTAAGGAAAACTTATAGTGACGTAATATTAACTACAGATATAATAGTAGGTTTTCCAAATGAAACTGATGAGGAATTTGAAAAAACCTTTGAATTTTTAAAAAAAATAAAATTTTATAAAATGCACATTTTTAAATATTCTCAAAGAGATGGAACAAAAGCTGCTGTAATGGAGAATCAAATTTCTGGGCAAATAAAAGATATAAGAAGTAAGAGATTATTAGAATTATCTGATATTAATGAAAATGAGTATTTAAAAAGTTATATTGGAAAAAATGTAGAAGTATTGTTTGAAGAAAAGGATAAAGAGTATTATAAAGGACATACTTCAAATTATATGATGGTAAAAGTAAAAACAGAAGATAATTTGGAAAATAAAGTTTTGAAAGTAGCTATTGATAGTTGCTATAATTTAACTCTAATTGGCAATATACAATAAATAATTAAGACAGATTAATTCTAAGTTCTGTTGTTAACAGTTTTTGTATAGATTGTTGATAACATATATGTAATAAAAAAGTAATTAAATTTTAATAGAAACTTAATTTAAGTGATATTGATTTAAATATCCTAATATAGTATAACTAAATTAATTATAGTTGTAGTATACTAAGGAGGAATAGTAATGAAAGAATATAAATATGTTGAAACTTCAGAAGCAGGAAACTTACCAGCTGTGGTTGGAATGTGGAATAAAATAAAAAGATTTTTAGTAAAACCAATTGATTTAGATAAACCAATAGTTTTAGAATTAACAGTTAAAGAAGAAAAAGTATTAACAGAAGTGCATGATTTCTTATTTCAAGAACTTGAATTTCCTGAATTACACAATTTTTTCTTCCATGAAATTAATATTTTTGAAAAAATAAAGAATTGGAAAAAAAATAGAGAAAACAAATAGAAAAATCACTAATTTTTTAGTGATTTTTTTATTTGTTATTTAAAATTTACTCATAAACTTTATTTTCAGTAAATATTCCTTTTTCATAAAGGTAATTTTTTCTTTAGTTTGTTTCGTTAAATTTTCAAAATCTTTGGCAAGTTTTTTATTTTCTTTATCTTTTCTAACTTGCATAAATTTTTGTTGATATTTTTCTTGTGTAAAGATAAATGATAGAATGAAAAAATTAATTTAAAAAACTACTTGAAAAAAGCTTTTAATTGTTATAGAATATTTTTGGTCAAAAAAGACAAAATATAAAAAAGATACTTCTTATTATAATGATGTATCAGAATTGGAGGAATTTAGAGTATGTCAGTAAAAGTTGCTATAAATGGATTTGGACGTATTGGACGTCTAGCATTTAGACAAATGTTTGGTACAGAAGGGTATGAAATTGTTGCTATTAACGACTTAACTAGCCCTAATATGTTAGCTCATTTGTTAAAATATGATTCTGCACAAAAAAGATATGAAAAAGCAGATACAGTTTTTGCAGGAGAGGATTCTATTACAGTAGATGGAAAAACAATAAAAATATATGCAGAAAAAGAAGCAATAAACCTTCCTTGGGGTGAAATAGGAGTTGATGTTGTTCTAGAATGTACAGGTTTCTATACAACAAAGGAAAAAGCTTATGCACATATACAAGCTGGAGCTAAAAAGGTTGTTATTTCTGCACCAGCAGGAAAAGACCTACCAACAATTGTATATGGGGTAAATGAAAAAATATTAACTTCTGAAGATAATATTATTTCAGCAGCTTCTTGTACAACAAATTGTTTAGCACCTATGGCAAAAGCATTAAATGACTATGCACCAATACAATCAGGAATTATGACAACAGTTCATGCTTATACAGGAGATCAAATGGTATTAGATGGACCACATAGAAAAGCTGATTTAAGAAGAGCTAGAGCTGCTGCAGTAAATATAGTTCCTAACTCTACAGGAGCAGCCAAAGCAATTGGATTAGTTATTCCAGAATTAAATGGAAAATTAATAGGTTCTGCACAAAGAGTTCCAGTTCCAACAGGATCAACAACAATTTTGATTGCAACAGTTAGATCAAATGAAGAAGTAACTCCAGAAAAAATAAATTCATATATGAAATCAGTTTCAAATGATTCTTATGGTTATACAGAAGAACCATTAGTATCATCAGATATAATAGGAATTACTTATGGTTCGCTATTTGACGCTACACAAACAATGGTAACAAAAGTAGAAGATGGATTATATCAAGTTCAAGTGGTTGCTTGGTATGATAATGAAAATTCTTATACCAGTCAAATGGTAAGAACAATAAAATATTTTGCTGAATTAAAATAAAAGATTAATATTAATGAAGGAGTTAGTACTGAAGGTAAAATCCTAATTGCTAACTCTTTATTTAAAAAATGAAAGGAATTTGATATGAGTAAGAAAACAATAAGAGATATAGATGTAAAAGGTAAAAAAGTTTTAGTTAGATGTGACTTTAATGTTCCATATGATGAAAACAGAAATATTACAGATAATAGAAGAATTGTAGCAGCATTACCAACAATAAATTATCTATTAGAAAATGATTGCAAAGTAATATTATGTTCTCATTTAGGAAGACCGAAAGGAGAAGTAAAACCAGAATTTTCAATGGATATAATAGCAAAGGAGCTTTCTCGCCTATTAGGTAAAGAAGTTAAATTAGCTAAAGATGTAGTGGGAGAAAGTGCAAAGTCATTAGCAGAAAATTTAAAACAAGGAGAAGTTATGCTACTTGAAAATGTAAGATTTGAAGCTGGTGAAGAAAAAAATGATGAAGAATTGTCAAAAGCTTTTGCATCTATGGCAGAAATATATGTAAATGATGCTTTTGGTACAGCACATAGAGCACATAGTTCTACAACAGGTGTTGCTAGTTATTTACCAGCCGTATCAGGATTTTTAATAGAGAAAGAATTAAAATTCTTAGGAACAGCCTTAGAAAATCCGGAAAGACCATTTATTGCTATTTTAGGAGGAAAAAAAGTTTCAGACAAAATTGGCGTTATAGAAAAATTATTAGAAAAAGTTGATGTATTAATGATTGGTGGAGCTATGGCTTATACCTTCTTTAAATCAATGGGATATAATATAGGAAACTCAATTTGTGAAGATGATAAATTAGATTTAGCTAGAGAATTAATGGAAAAAGCTAAATCTAAAAACGTTAAATTTATGCTTCCAGTAGATGTAAGAGTTAGTCCTACGTTTGAACCTAGCCCTGTATCTAAAGTTGTTAAAGCAACAGAAATTCCAGATGGTTGGGATGGATGTGACATAGGTGAAGAGACTATAGAAATTTATTCAAATGAATTACAAAAGGCTAAAACTATTATTTGGAATGGTCCTTTAGGATTATTTGAATTTGAAGATTTTGCTGTAGGAACTAGAAAAATAGCAGAGTCACTATGAAATATTAATGCTATAAAAATAATGTCTGTAATGCTTTTTCTGGCTTTATTTATTGTTTATGCTTCATATTTGTTTTTT
>CANQEK010000015.1 GCA_947594985.1 uncultured Clostridia bacterium | reverse complement strand
CTCCCTGTCCTAAATGGCAAGTAACTATTTTTAAATCTTCTATTGGCTTTCCCATTATTTCAGCACATTTTTTTGAAACAAATTGATGTGATGTTCCATGAAATCCATATTTTCTAATTCCATACTTTTTATAAAATTCATATGGTATTGGATATAAATAATTTTCTTCTGACATAGTTTGATGAAAAGCTGTATCAAAAACTCCAACCATAGGTACACCTGGCATTGATCTTTGACAAGCTCTTATTCCAAGTATTGTTGCTGGATTATGTAATGGAGCTAAACTAGAACAAGTTTCATATTTTTTTATAACATCTTCATCAATTACTACTGATTTGTTAAATATTTCACCTCCGTGAACTAATCTATGTCCTACTGCTGAAATTTCAGATAAATCTTTGATAACACCATAATCTTTATGGATAAGTTGCTGTAATACTATCTTTAGAGCTTCTTCGTGATTCATTACTGGAATATTTATAACATATTTTTGACCATTTACTTTATGTGTTATAAAAGCCTCTTTCTCACCTATTCTTTCAAAATTTCCTTTTGCCAATAAATTCTCATTTTCCATATCAATTAATTGATATTTTAAAGATGAACTTCCGCAGTTTACTACTAAAATTTTCATTTTTTATAATTCCTCCTAAAATTTTATTTATATAAGGCATACCCCTTTTATATAACTATTTTATTATTAAACTTACACTCCCAATCTGTATTTATATTAAGTTGAATTTCAAATTAATATTTTATTAAGATTGTGCTTGAACAGCAGTAATTGCTATAACTCCAGCTATATCTTCTGCAGAACATCCTCTTGATAAATCATTTACTGGTCTTGCTATACCTTGACATAGTGGTCCATATGCTTCTGCTTTTCCTAATCTTTGAGTTAATTTATATCCAATATTTCCTGCATCTAAATTTGGGAAAATCAATGTATTAGCAGTTCCTGCTATTTGGCTATCTGGTGCTTTACTTTTTCCTACAGATGGTACAATTGCTGCATCTAACTGTAATTCTCCATCTACTTTCAAATTAGGATATTTTTGTTTTACCATATTAGTTGCATCAATAACTTTTTGAGTTAATTCTGACTTAGCACTCCCTTTTGTAGAATATGAAAGCATAGCAACCCTTGATTCCTTTCCAACTAATTGCTCAAAACTTTTACTTGAAGAATTAGCGATTTCAACTAATTCTTCAGCTGTAGGATTTTGATTTAACCCACAATCTCCAAATACAAAAACGCCATCTTCACCATACTCACAGTCTGGTACAACCATCAAAAAGAATGCTGATACTAGTTTTGTGTCTGGTGCTGTTTTTAAAATTTGAAGTGCTGGTCTTAATGTATCTGATGTAGAATGAATTGCTCCAGATACTAAACCATCAGCTTCATTTAATTTTACCATCATCATACCAAAATAAACTTCGTTTTTTATTAATTCTTGAGCTTGTTCTATAGTCATACCTTTTTCTTTTCTTAAATCATATAGTTTTTCTGCATAAATTTTACTTTTTTCAGAAGTTAATTGATTTATTATACAAGCTTTTGAGATATCTAAATTATTTTCTTTAGCAATATTATTTATTACTTGTTCATCTCCAATTAAAACAATATCAGCATAACCTTCTTTAAGAGCTATAGAAGCTGCTGTAATAGTTCGTACGTCACTTGCTTCTGGTAAAACTATTTTTTTAACATTTTGTCTAGCTCTTTCCTTTATACCATCAATAAAATTCATTTTTCTTCCTCCTTAAATTTTATTTTTTAAATGAATTACAATATTTATTAATAGGACAATTATCACACTTTGGATTTCTAGCACTACAAATATTTCTTCCATGCCAAACAAATAAATGATTTACATCATAATAATATTCTTTTGGAACCTGCTTTAATAAATCTTTTTCTATTTTTTCTGGATCAGTTTCTTTTGAGAAACCAATTTTATTCGAAATTCTTTTAGCATGAGTATCAACAGCTATTCCTTGTGGATTATGAAAAGCTTCAAGCATTATTACATTTGCACTCTTTCTTCCAACCCCTGGAAGGCTTTGTAAATCCTCCATATTATCTGGAACAATACCATTAAAATCTTCTAATAATTTTTGACAACATGCTTTTATATTTTTAGCTTTATTTTTATAGAAACCACAAGGATGTATTATTTTTTCTAAATCATTTATACTAATTTTCGATAATTTTTCTGGAGTGTTATATTTGGAAAATAAAAATGGCGTAGTTTTATTTACTCTTTCATCTGTACATTGTGCAGAAAGCATTACAGATATCATCATTTCAAAAGGAGTTGTAAAGTCTAAACTACAAGTTGCATCTGGATAATATTCTTTTAATATTTCTATAATTTTTATTGTTTCTTTTTTACTTTTCATTTCATAACCCTACTATTTATTTTGATTCATTTTTGCTTATTTTCTATTTATTAATATATTTACACAAAAATAGAGAATATGTACCTCTTTTGATAATATATTCTCTATTTTATTTTTAATATAGTATCATTAATAAGTTAATTATATATTTTTTATGTTTATATTATGCTTCATTATTATTTTGTTTTTTTCTTTTGCTTATAATTGATTTCATAATAAAACTAAATCCTAGAAGTAAAGCCACTATATAAATAATTGAACCAATTATTGGAATAAATCCAACTAACTGTAATACTCCATATACTCCTACTGCTAAAAATTTTCTTATTCTTATACTATCTTTATTTTTATATTCCAAAATAAGTTTTGCTATTACAAGTGAAGTTACGAAAATTGAAAGGTATAGTATAATAAAATATAACGCAATTGCAATAATTCCAATAGAGAAACCTATACCAGTTATCATTAATAAAATTGATACAATTGGAATAAGTATAACATATAAAAGTCCTTTTCCTATATCTTTACAATAATCTATAACTTTAGTATTTTCATTTTTAAATCCTTCTTTATTACATATAGTTAGAACAAATATAACTATTAGAGCTGTGAGTAATTTTAAACAAAAATTAATTATACTAGAAAATATACTTTCATTATTATTATTCTCTGTTTCTGTATTTTCAAAACCTTCTAATTTAGTTGTTTTTCCGATAATAGAATTTTCACCAGCTTCTACATTTGCATTAGATACAAGATCTCCATATATCATAGCATTTTCTTGTACTTTAACATTATTTGCTAATGCAACTAAATTTCTATTTACCATTCCACCTATATCTACATCATTTGAAATTGTTTTAATACTTTCTTGAATATATGCTCCATCAGCTATATGTAAATTTTTTGATAATACATAAAGGCCTCTTAAATCGCCTTCAACTTCAATATTATTAGCAATTATAAAACCATATCCTGTTACATTTGATTTAATTGTTACTTTATCTGCTATTATAAATACATTTCCATATATATTATTTGATAATACTTCTACTTCATTAGAAAATATATATATATCACCATCTACAGAATCTTCAGATATTATTGTGTGATCTTCATATTTGAAAACATCACCTTCTATTATAGTTGGAGTTTCTTGCTCATCATTTAATTCTTGTGTAAGTTCCTCAATAGGCTCTGTACCTTCCTCTGAAATAGGCATAACTCCATTTTCCAAATCTGTTCCACTTGGTTGATCTGTTAACATATTTGGATCAACAACTACATTTGTTGCTTCTTCTGCAAATACAAAAGTAGACATTAGTAAAACTAAACAAATTAATGAAATTAAAATTTTCTTCATTACTTCCTCCTTATTTTATTTATTGAATAGACAATAAACATATTTTATATATTTATTATCAATTTTATAAACTATTTTATTTTTTTAACAACTTCTTTTTTATTTTCATTTGAAATAAGATAATTACCTATTACTAAAATATTTGCTCCTGCATCCTTAACAAGCTCAGCTGTTGCATCATTTATACCACCATCAACTTGTATATCTATATCAATATTATTTTCATCAATATAATTTTTTAATTTTTTAATTTTTTCTATAGTTTCTGGAATTAACTTTTGTCCGTCCTTTTCCAGGTATAACTGTCATAATCAATACGACATGAATAGAATTTAAATATTTTTTTATCTCTTCTATATCTGTTTCTGGACTTATTGCAATTCCTACTCTTGTTCCAGAACTTTTTATTATATCTATTATTTTTCTTGTTCTTTTCTCATCTTTTGAAGCTTCTATATGAAATGTTAATATTTGCGGTTTTAAAGGTAAATAATCTTCTACATATTCTTCTATATTATCAACCATTAAATGCACATCTAATCCTAAATTTGATATATGGGAAATTGTTATCGAATAATCTTTCATAATTTCAGTAGTATTCTTTTCAACAAATTTTCCATCCATAACATCTATATGAAAATAATCTATTTTAGATGTTTCTAAATTATAAAATTCCTTAATTGCATTTTCTTTTTGTACAGTTAAAATTGAAGCTGAAACCTCTATCATTATATTGGTATATGATATAAATTTTATATCATAATCTCCCTTGTATAATATATTTAGGTTTTTAACAAAGGTTCTACCTATAAACCTCTATTCTTTATTGAAAATTTATTGTCTGATCTCCCTTATTAAAATCGACATTTTTAGTATCTTTTGTTACACCATTTACTTTTATTTTAACTTCTTTGACTCCAGTAGTGGTCCATGTTTTTGTAATATTTGTAGTATTAAATGAATAACTATCACTTAAAATTGTATCGCTTCCTACTTCTATAACAACTGTACCTTTTTCAATTTCTGGAGTAAATGTAGTATTAACTGTATTTCCATATTCATCTATAGTTGTATTAGTAACTGGTTTTGGTTCAGTATAATTCATTAAAGATTTTAAATTAATATTTATTGTTACTGTAGATTGTACTGGTTGTTTGTTTACAACAATTTTTACTGAATCACCTTCTTTAAGTGTTTTTCCTGGATTTGCACTTTGATAAGTAACTATTCCATCTGATTTTGAAGCATTTTCCTCATAATCTATACTAACTAATAAACCTGCTTCTGTTAATGTTGCTACTGCATCATTTTCTGTTTTATTGATAACGTTTGGAACAGTAACATCTTTATATGCACTTCCTTTACTTACTGTAATTTGTACTGTAGTAGCTGCTGTAATTTCTTCTCCTTCTTCTGGTGATACTTCAAGTACTATTCCAGCTTGAGTAGTCTCACTATTTTTTTCTATTATTTCATATTTTAATTCAAGTTTATCTAATTCTTTTTTTACATCATTAACATCTTTACCAACCATATTTTTTGGTAGTGTTACAATTTTTTGACCTTTACTTATAGTTAATGTTATATGTTTTGTTACATTTATTGCATAATTATCTCTATATTCTGGATCTTGAGAAATTACATATCCTTCCTCAACTTCATCATTATACTCTTCTTCTACAGAAATATCCGTAAAACCTAATTCATTTAATATTCTTATTGCTTCATCTTTAGTGATTCTTTCTGAACCATCACTATTTCCAGAAACATTTGGAATTTGTACTTGATTTGGTCTACTACCATTCATAATAGCAATTGTAGCACACATTGCGATTATAAAAATTATCATTGCTATTCCTAATATAGTTACCGGTCTTGCCCATTTATGTTTTGAATAGAATTGTTTTATTTTACTTTCTTTTTTTCTATTATTTTCTACTGATGAAGTTCTATTAGTTTTTCTATCATTATTTTTTTCCATTTCTAATTCATAAATTGTAGGAATTTTTTGAGTAGGTGAATCATCATTTCTAGTAGCAAGTACTACAAAATCCTCGTTTGGTTTTTTTAATGATAAAGATAAATCTTGTAGCATTTCTGTAGCATTTTGATATCTTAAATTTGGATCTTTTTGCATTGATTTCAATATTATTCTATTTACACTTATTGGTATATTTTCATTATATTTTATTGGATCAACTGGTTCTTCTTGAACTTGTTTTAATGCTACTGATACAGGTGTATCAGCATCAAATGGAACTTTTCCAGTTAACATTTCATACATTACTATTCCTAGTGAATATAAGTCTGATTTAGCATCTGTATATCCACCTCTAGCATGTTCTGGTGAAAAATAGTGTACTGATCCTATTGTAGTTCCAAAAGCGGTTATTGTAGAATTTGATACAGCTTTTGCTATTCCAAAATCTGTTACTTTTGCTATTCCATCTTCTGTAATTATAATGTTATGAGGTTTTATATCTCTATGTATTATATTATTTTTATGAGCTGTTTCTAGTGCTGAAGCTATTTGCATTGCTATATTTACAGACCATTTCCAAGAAAGTCTTCCATCTTCAGCTATAATTTCTTTTAAAGTCTTTCCTTGTATTAACTCCATAACAATATAATATAAATTATCTTCATTGCAAACATCATATATAGAAACAATATTAGGATGAGCAAGACTAGCTGCGGCTTGTGCTTCTGTATTAAACTTTTTTATAAATTCACTGTCTGTTGTAAATTCATCTTTTAATATTTTTATTGCCACATATCTATTTAATACATGGCATTTAGCTTTATAAACTACAGCCATTCCTCCATTACCTATTTTTTCTAGGACTTCATACCTATTATTCAACATTTTACCTATAAGATTCATTTTTTATCTCTCCTTAGTTTCTTCACTAACATCTATATTGTCTATAATAATTGTAGTTATATTATCATATCCTCCAAGATTATTTGCTTCATTTATTAGTGCTTCTTCTGGTTTATCTGGATTATTTAATAGTAAACTATATATCTCATCTTCTTTTAACATATTTGTTAAACCATCTGAACACATAAGTAATATATCATCTTTTAAAAATCCTTTACATATTAAATCTGGTTCAACATAAGAGTTACAACCTAGAGCTTTCATAAGCATATTCTTTTTTGGATGATTGTAAGCCTCTTCTTTAGTAATTGTTCCTTCTTTTAATAGTTTTTCAACGTAACTATGATCTGTCGTAATTTTTCTAATTATATTTTTCCTAATTCTATATACTCTACTATCTCCAACATGACCTATAAATACCTTATTATTATATATTAAACATATATCTAAAGTAGTACCCATATCGTGTAGTTCTTCTATTTCTCTAGATTTTTCATATACTATCATGTTTGCATACTCAATAGCATCACTTATTAATTTTAATATATTTTCTCTATCTTTTTTTGTCTTTTTAAAATTATTTATAATATAATTTTTTGAACTTGTAACAGCAACTGAACTTGCGACTTCTCCACCTTTATATCCACCCATTCCGGTCTGCCAATATGTACAATTTCAAATCATCTTTTTCTAAATCTGATATATAATAACTATCTTGATTCATACCTCTAACTTTTCCTGTATCAGATTTTGCCAAAATTCTCACGAGTTCTCACCTCTTATCCTTCCATGTTCTGTCTTCTAAGTTGACCACAAGCAGCTGATATATCCGTTCCTAATTCTCTTCTAATAGTAGTCACTATTCCACAGTCATTTAGGTAATCTCTAAATCTAATTATATTTTCATTTGTACTTTTGGTATATTTTCCACCTTCTATTTTGTTTATAGGTATTAAATTTATATGTACTAACATTCCATGTAATAATTTTGCTAATTCTTTTGCATCTTTTAAATTATCATTATTATCTTTTGCTAAAGCATACTCAAAAGAAATTCTTTTATTTGTTTTTTCAATATAATATTTACAAGCTTTCATCAATTCTTCAATTGGATAAACATTATTTATAGGCATCATAGAACTTCTAATTTTATTATTGCTACTATGTAATGATACAGACAAAGTACATTGCATTTGTTTGTCTGCTAATTCATAAATCTTAGGTACTATTCCACTAGTTGATATACTAATATGTCTAGCACCTATATTTAATCCTTTAGGATTGTTTAATATTTTTATTGATTCCATTACATTATCAAAATTATCTAAAGGTTCACCTATTCCCATAAAAACTATATTAGATATTTTAACTTTGGAATCTCTTTCTATTGCAAGTAATTGCTCAGTTATTTCACCCGGCTCTAAATTTCTAGAAAAAGGTATTCCAGTAGATGCACAAAAAGTACATCCCATTTTACAACCTATTTGACTTGATACACAAATTGTATAACCATGATGATATTTCATTAATACACTTTCTATTAAATTACCTTGTCCATCTTGAACGTCAAATAAATATTTTTTAGTTCCATCAACAGATTCAAATTTTCGCATAATTTTAAATATTCCTAAAGAATAAATATCTTGTAATTTTTTTCTTAAATCTAAAGATAAATTAGTCATTTCTTCAAAACTTTCTACTTTATCTTGATAAATCCATTTAAAAATTTGCTCTGCCCTAAATGGCTTTTCTCCAATAAGTTTTAATTCTTCTTTTAATTTTTCTAAATCATAATTTTTTATATTTTTCTTCAAAGTTCCCCCTATCATATATGAACTTTATATCATATAATTATTTTTTTTACAATATATTTTAAAAAGTTTTGAAATATTAGAAAAAATTTTTAAAAAATTTAAAAATTAAAAAATTAGAAATTTAAAAAATTAAAAATTTTTTAAAAAATTATAAAATATTATTTACTTTTAAAAAAAGCTATGATAATATTCAATAAATCTGAATTTGATATTCGGGTTTTATATTCTCGGGAGGTGTATTTAAAACTATGAAAGGCTGTATCGCAACCCGTCAAAGCGATGGAACAATGACAGTTTCGTTGTCTTTAATCCTTCGGGATTTTGTTAAGCAAAATAAGATCTCTGAAGAAGTAATCGAAAAACTTAAATCACAATTAGGTAGCTGGATTAATCTCATGGTTCAGCAATGGCATGATGATGATGAAGTAAAATTTCCTTCTTGTTTCATTATTGATGCTCTAACAAACATCAATGATGATCTTTTGGAGAAAGTTGCTATCTCTTTATCAACATTAATTCCTCCTGAATGTGAAAGTAATCGGCAAATAATTTGTACAAATATCAATAATCTTTCTGATCCTAGAATTCATATTCATCTAAAAGAATATAATACTTATGCTTACACCCTTTGGGGCAAAGAATTTATAGTATTTATTAAGATGAAAACAGATAAAGATAGAAAGGTCTATGTATATACGTGCAAGTTGATGTGATTGCTCTCCTTTCAACAAATGTGAGTTTTAAGTAACTCCAAGTGCCAGCCCTGCGCTGGCACTCATCATTTTTTTAATAATTTTCTAATAGGTATTTCTATTAATAATTCTATATTTCTAAATATATATAAAATATAAAATAATATAATTTGAAAACGGTTTATCTTATTATATTTTTTATGATAGTATAATTTACTCTTAAAAATTTCATTCATTTTTTTAAAGTAATTAAAAGTTTTTCCTATTGTCTGACTTTCATAATGAATAAACTTTTCACTATTTAAACTAATAGTTTTATATTCTTTTTCCTTAAGTTGTTCTGCTAAAATATCCTCTTCATAAAATAAAAATACATTTTCATCAAAAAAATTTATTTCCTTTAAAACACTACATCTTATTATAAAAAATGCTCCTGAAATTACTTCAACTTCCAATAATTCTTTTTCATAATCTTTGGTAGAATACTCTCCATTTCTAAAAGATTTATAAAACAAAAGTTGTAATAATCTTGTTGAATGAATAACATCTAATTTAAAAGTTCTTTTTTTCCAAATGCTTCTACGAATTGGTAAGTTTCTTTTATTAAACATTCTTGGTGCAACAACAGCATTTTGTGAATCAGTTTCTAAAACTTCTAAACAATGTTTTATAGCATTTTCAGACACTTCAATATCTGGATTTGAAATAATATAATAATCAAACTCTTCTCCATTATTCTCTAAATATTTTATTCCAAAATTATTGCCATAATTATATCCACCATTTTTTTCAGACTGTACTACTTTTACTTTTGAACTTTCTAAAATTTTTAATTTATCAAATTCACCTTCATTTGTTGATAAATTATCAACTACAACAATCTTATTTATAATTTCATATTTAGATATTTTTTTTATATATTTTTCTGTATCTTCTATATCATTATAGTTTACGATAATAGCAGCAACTTTCATGTTCTCTATTTTCTCCTAATAATTTACTTTTGCAATATTTCTATATACTATTTATTTTTTTTAAAATTACACCAGCTTCGTTTTGAAATACAACTTCATAATCTTCTGTATTTTCAAATTTGCTTTCTGTAAATAAAACAAAGTACTTCTTTTCTTTATTTTCCATCCAATCATCAACATCTGTTTCAACAACTGCTTTTTGAAGATCATTTATTGATTCGCCACCAGACTCAATTCTTGAAATAACATATATCCAAGATTTACAATTTGTATTCATTCCACCAACTAACATATTTTTTAATGTCATATCTTCAACTTTTCCCATTGCTTCTGCAAGTTTAACACGATTAGCATCAACTATACAAGAAACATTTATATTCATAGATTGCCATACATTAGTATCATAATATATTCCAGCTAATGTATGTGTTTTACAATCCTCCATTAAAGCTGGTGTTTCAATTAGAGTTGGAGATTTTTGTTGAAGTTTATCTTCTAATCCAGAAACAGACGCATATACTATAAAACACCAAACTGTCAAATATGTAACAAATACAACTTTTAATTCTTTGTTATTTTCTATATTACACATAATTTCAATAGCAATATCAACAACTAATATCCATAATATATAATATATTTTATAGTAATAATAAGCTGATACAATTCCAAAAACAACTCCTATAAAAGATACTAAGGTTTGAGCTATTACTATTATTAAAGCAACAAACTTATAATCAATTTTTTTATTTTTTATTATTTCATATATATACATTACTACAAAAGGAATATAGAATAAAAAGTCTTGATATAAAGCTTTATAAATTCCTCCATCAAATCCTATTGCATCAGTTAATTTATTTTGATCTCTATCTGTAAATGTTGGAACAACTAAATATAAAATTGCCAAAACTGTTACAATCAATAATGACAATGTTATTAATATAGTAGACTTTTTAAAAAATTTAAAATAATTTTTCTTTTCTTTTTTTGAAAAATCAACTATAAATACATAAATACAAATAAATGAGAATAATGCTGGTACAAATAGACAATATGAGAAAATTATTCCTATTCCCATAAGTATTATTAACGGTAAAATAAAACCAAAATTAATTTCTCTTTTTTCATAAACTTTTGCTAAATAAAATAGTCCTGTTGTAAAAGCTATTGCAATACTTAAATATGAGAACCCATATAATAAACTTGTATATGGATATGCAAATGAATATAAAATTAAAAATATAATACTTATTATATAATTCGTTTTTGTTTTTAATTTATCTGATACCAACATATAAAATGCCAATATATTTAGAAATAAAATTCCTATCTCAAATAATTTAAATGAAACGTAATCTTCTAAAGAAGTAATACTTCTAACTACATTCATAAAAATACCTGTATTTATATATGCACCAGTTTGCATTGTTTTAAAATTATATCCTGTTGTATTATTTATTTTAGCTAAAATTTTCATATTATCTGCAAAGTTTGTAGCTGCGCTATAATGCATACAAGCATCAACAGAAGCGTTAGCTACTGTTTTAGAAAGTGGAGCATATTGAGAAACTGCCATATAACATATAATAACTGCTGAAATTATTACAGCAACAAAATCTTTTATTCTAATTTCAAAACTTTGTATTTTTTTATCTTTATAAATTTTCAATCCTAATCCAATTGAAACAATTATATTTGTTATTGATAAAAATAATAAATCTGTAGTTATGTTAAATACTCCAAATACCATACATATTAAAATATTAAAAGCTAAATATGTAATTATACTCAATATTAACATACTAACTAAATTTTGCTTTTTATCTGATTTTTTTACTAGTATAAAACCTGAAAGCATTAATAAAACTGTTAATACATAGAAAATTCCCATAAAGATTTCCTCCGAATTTTATTAAATCTATAATAACTGAAATTATCATAAACAATATTGTTGTATGAAAATAAAACTTTAAATAATTAGCAAAATTTAACTTTACTAATTATTTAAATTATTAATTTCTAGTTATTTCTGTTTATTTTTGCAACATATCCATTTGAATTTTCAAATAAAATTTCTATTTCATCCATTTGCTTAATTTCTTTTAAATTTTCTTCATATTTATTTAAACTTGTTTGATCTCTTGAAACAACTTGTACTATATATTTTTTATTTTGATTATTTATTATATCTTCTACTGTATAAGGAGTCATGTCTTGAATATAATCTTGATAACGTATATTATCTGATGTAATTTCTAGAACTGCTGTTGCCCATACTTTTGTAAAATATCCTTCAAAAAGTATCTCTGTATTATCTGCACTAAGATCATCTATATTTTCTCTTGCATATGTAGCAATTTCTATTTCATTTTTATTAAAGCATGAAGTTAAATCCACTAATTTTCTATTTTCACAATTCTCACTATAATAAATTCCTACTAAATTAGGTAAATTATGTTTCTTCTGTTCACCAACAACAAGCCCAGCTTTAAGCCAAACCCAACCACAAACAAAAACTCCCCAAAGAATTACATATACATATCCTGCTATACATATTCTCTTAATTTCAAAAGTAGATATTTTTTGTAATAATTCTTTTATTTTGTTAGATTTAATTTTTTCTGATAATTTTTGTGAAAGTTTACTAAAATCAATTTTCTTTATTAGTTGTGGTAATACAGTAAATATAGCTAAAAGCAAGAATATAAATATATCAAATATTATAAATTGCTTATCCACAAACATATTATATAATTGAGTAATTGTTAAATTAGGTTCTACCATTTGAACATTTATTATTGTAAAAACAAATTTAATTAAAAGAAACGCATATATAGCAAAAATAATTAATGCATCAATTCTTAAAATTTTCTTATCTATATAATTATTAACTAAATCTATTGTTATAGCAAATATAGCTATCCAAATTATAAAATAGCTTTTAAGCATATAATATTCTGAAACAAATTTATAATTTACTCCCAAATTCAATAATGCACAAAATCCCATTAATATAACAGAAAAAATATCTATATATCTTAATTGTTTATTTTTTATTCTTCTTACTAATTCTACAAAGAACCAAACAATAAAAGGAGTATATGGTAAGAAGTTGCGGTATTTTTCATTATATATTCCACCACCTTCTTTTAAAGCTTTTACTAAATTTGTTTGACCTGGTATAAGGAATGTTGGTACAGCTAAATATCCAATTCCAATAGCTGTAACTAATAAAAGTAGTCCTGTTACAATTAAAGTTGTTTTCTTAAAGAATTTTAAATAGGTTTTTCCTTCTTGACTAAAGTCTTTTAAGAAACAATATATACAAATTGAAGCAAATATTGCTGGTACAAATAAACAATATGAGAAGGTTAAGCCAAATGCAAGTAAACCTATTAGAGGAATAACTACTTTTTTTGTAATTTTCTCTTCAGAATATAAATATTCAACAACTACCAGCAACATGGTAACCATCATTATTCCAACAGACAAATATGAAAAGCCATAAAACCAAGAATTATATGGATATCCATACATGTATAAAACAAACAATATCAATGTTGCTAATACTCCTCTTTTTGTTTTTATTTTATCTGTAAAAGATGCATAAAATGCTAGTCCGCTTAAATATAATACTATAGTTTCAAATATTTGATAAAGATAGGTGTAGTCTATTCCAGTAATACTATTTATTACATTCATAAAAATACCATCATTTATATAAGCACCTGTTTGCATTACATTAAAATTAAAAAATGTTTTATCTTCCACATTTATAAATATTTTTAAGTTTTTAGCATAATGTTTTGCTGCTCTATAATGGATTGCTGAATCTATAGCCATATGTGAAATATCTCCATTATAAATATATAAATCTTTAAAAAACATGACTATAAAAATTGCTATAACACCTAATAATACTATAACATCTATTTTTCTAACAAAATATTTTTGCATGTCCTTATTTTTTATTGCTTTAAAACTTAATAAAATTGCAAATACTATATTTATTAATGATAATAGCCATATGTGTGCTGTAATATTAAGCAATCCAAGTACCATTCCTAAAATTATATTATATCCAAATAATGAGACGAAATAAATAATAAGCCATTTTATAAAGTTTAATTTTTGCTCTGATTTTTTTAATATCATAAAAGCAATTCCTAATACAATCAATGTAATTATGTATATTATTCCCATTTTTTCCTCCATTTTTTAACATATATAATATTTTATATATTCTTATACCTGTTTATCAAAACTCTTACGTTCCTTATACATTATAACTTTTGTAACTATTGTATATAGAATAAATTGAATTGCAAGAGTTGTAGTACATGCAAAAGTTGCACCATTTATTCCAAGTCCTAAAGTACCTACTAAAATATTCGAACCTAAAAAAGCTATTATCATTGAAATTATATAAATTACAAATTGAACAAAAGTATGTCTTATTGTTGTTAGAGTTACTAAATTTATATATGATATTGCATAAAAAATATATGAACCTATAATTATACATAAATTAATTCTGTATGCAGTTAAATCCAAACCATAAACTAATCCTAAAAATTCTGGTCCAATTACAAATGCTGCAAATACAGCAAAAGCTCCAAAAGCTATTACTATCAATTTAATTTTAAAAGTAACATTTTCAATTTCTTTTAACTGTTTTTTCTCATACATATCTTTTAATTTACCTAAAAATGGCATAACTATAAATTGTGTAAATAAAGTCATAACAGTTGCAGGCATCATAATATATCCATATATTGCTTGTATATCTTCTGTTAAGAAACTATCAATCGCATACTTTGGAGCATTTAATATGTATATTCCTGCAAATGAATTTACAAATACAAAAAATTCAGATTTCAAAATTGATAGTACATTTTTTTTATTCACTTTTTCTGTATTATCTATTAATTTTTTTGTAACTATTATATAATCAAAAATTACTAAAAATGCTACGTTAACTATTATTACAGCTAAACATGCAAATCTTAAATCTCTTGTAATTAAATCAACAACTAAAAATGCTATTATTCCAATAAACCCTTTTGCAGTTAATGACATTCCAGATTTATACAAAATATCATTTTTTTGCATAACTCCATAAAGAATATCTGAAAATGCTTCTAATCCTTTAAAAATTGCAAGTAACGCAAATATTGTTGTTTTAAATCCAGAATATCTTTTTATTAATAAAAAGATTGTTGCACCTATTAGCATTATTACACAAGTTAAAGCTCTATTTGCTATATAATCTTTATCTTTTATTTTATTTTCTATGTCTGTTACCTGACATAATCTACCTGAATACATAGCCAATGTGTAAAGAATTGTTGCTGTAGCATAGGCTATTGAAAAAATTCCAGCTGTTTGTATATCATTAACTCTTGTTACAATTATTAAGAAGAATAATGAATTAAACGAATTTATTCCTGTTCCTAAACTATTCCAAATAAAATTCTTCAAAAATAATTTTTTTTCTGAATCCATTATAAAACTCCTATTAAAAATATTATTCTAAGCATAAAATCATCAAATATATTTCTTCTAATTTTTTTGGGATAAAAAGTTTTTTTAATAACATTTAAAAAACTATACTGTTCATTTGCAAATAAATCAAGAATTTTTTTATTTTCATCAGATAATGAATAATAGTAATAATCTTTAAAATTTATCATCTGTTGTTTTATATCTCTAATTCCATCATTAAACAGTAAATTTTTTACTCTCCAAATTAAAAGTCTAAAATATCCCTGTCCTTCTGATGTAGCATTTTCTTTTCTTCTTCTATATTTAACTGTTGTTACATTGTTATATGCTACATTTCCAAGTCCAATACACAATAAATATGTCCACCAATCATGGAAAAAACAAGTTTTTGGCATATTTTCTATTATCATATCTCTTGTTTTTTTATTTACTGTCATAGTCATTCCTTGTCCAACACATGCAAATAATGCACTTAAAAATGAATATTTTTTATCTTTTTCACCATGACCTATAAACTTCATATTTTCATCATAATAATCTGAATTTCCAAATACCATATTAGGTTTACTATCATCTAATTCATTTAAAGAATTTACTGCAATTTCTATTTTATTTGGCATCCAAATATCATCTTGATCTGCATAAGAATAATAATCTGCTTCAGCTAATTTTAATAATTCAAAAAAGCTTTTAATAAATCCTAAATTTTCACCTATAAATAATTCTATGTTTTTATTTGTCTTTTGATAATCTTTAATTATTTCTACTGTTTTATCAGTTGAGCCGTCATCTCTAATTATTATTTCCACATTTTTATATGTTTGATTTAATATAGAATCTAGTTGCTCTTTTATAAACCTCTCTCCATTATATGTAGACATTATTACTGCTACTTTTTTATCACTCATTTTTATTTAATACCTTTCGTTACTTTATATATATACATTCCATCTTCATTATATATTTCTTCAAATTCAACATCATAATTTAATTTATTTAAATCAACTGTTGAAAGAATATATTCTATATTTAATTTTTCTAAATCATTATAATTTAATTTTATTGAAACATTATCTGCGTATAATAATTCAACATCTGATTCTTTATCTGTTATTTCAAAATTAACATGTGCATACCTATTATAAATTTTTCTTTTTTCTTCTGATTTATCACCTAAAATTGTTTGATACATTTCAATATTTGGATATACATTTGTTGAATTTAAAGTACGAATTCCATTTGCTACAGCATAATCGTTTATATACCATCCACCATCATTTACAACCCATAGTGCCTCTGGATTTTGTTCTTTAATTTCCTGCATTTTTATAGCAACAGGTTTTGTATAAAAAATATCTGTTGTTCTAATAACTGGATTAACCCTTAAACCTGTCATTAATGCAACTGCTATTAAACCATAAATTGTATAATCTTTAATTTTGTTATTATTTATATTATAAACTCCAAATATTAAACATAAGAAAATCTCTCCACCTAATAATAGTTTAAATTTATCTAAATAACCTTCTGCCCCTGCAAAAATAAGTGTTTTTTGGGCTTTATATATTATATAAATAATTGAAGCTATTGATAAAAAGTATGTAAGTTTTTTATTTATTAATTTATCATCTTTTTCAAAATTTCCTATTAAATAAATTAATAAATATATACAAACTGTACCAAGTGGAATTGTTGCTCTTCCAGCTGTTGCCATTGACATTTTAGTTAATTTTGCAAGCCAACTAGGAAATCCCCAAACGCACCAAACTGTTAGAAATGCTCCAACAGTAAGCATTGGAATCCAAAAATGTAAATTTTTTTTATTTCTTATTACATATATTAAGCCTAAAATTAACGGAATTGGATAAAGTGATAACATACTTGAAAATTCACATGGGTTTGGAAAATCCTCAAATGTAAAGAATATATTATAAAAATAAGAATAAAGATTTTGAGCGCCTCCACCTACTTCATTTCTTTCTCCTGGATAATCAGTATTCATTTCTGCTAATAAAGTATCTTTTGAAAGCATATACCATCTTCCAAGTAATAATATTAAACACAAAATAGTAACTAGAATAACTGCTACATCATGTTTTGTAAATTTATATGTACCATATTTTATATTTTTTATTAAAATCCAAATTAACATTGCTAAAAATACATATCCAAAAGGTAACTGCCATGCTGGATAAAATACAAAAATATATGATAAACCTGAAATTAAAATTCCAAGAGCACATAAATATTTATTTCTTTTTTTATCAGTATTCATAAATTTGTCAATAAGAACAATTGCAATTTGTCCCCAAATTAAAGTGTCCATGCAATACCACCATTGTACTGCTGCTGAAAATGTAATAACAATCATTCCACATAAAGAAACTTTTTTATTTCTTTTAGTTAGAATCAAACAAAGTTCATAAGAGCCTAAAAGCATTGCTACAAGTCTTATATACCAATAGAAGCTTAAACCAACATCATTTCCAAATAAGATAAAACCTATCTGAAAAACCCTTCCCAGCATTAATATATCTAATACTGGACTATTAGCAACTGAAAACATATCTGTAGATGTTCCTCTTAAAACATCTGAAAAATATTGAAAAGGTTTATCTGATTTTCCTTGAGATAAAATATATGTAGTAGAAGTAGCCCATTCATCAGTTCTAATAGGTCTAGCTGTTCCAAGTAAAGTATGATATCTTGTATTATCATGATGAGGTTGTATAAGTCCATGATATATATGAAAATTAACAATTGATGAGCCAGAATATTTAAATACCATTACAAACAACAAAAAGGCACAAGCAATTTTGTACCTATGATTATGAATAAATTCATACATTTGCTTTAATTTAAAAACAAAATGTATTCCTATAAACATATATATAATTGAAACTAACATAATTCTATTTTTAGAAATAAATTGTGGATAAAATTTTCTAAAAATTGTATATTCACAAACTGTCGCAAAAACTACTGACAATATCGCTACTAAAATTAATTTTGTTTTTGTAAAATTATCTTTATTTATAAAAAACTTTATTTTATTTAATAACTTTTCATAAAAATTCTTAGTATAATATGTAGCTATATTACAAGCTTTATTAATTTTCTCTTTTATTTTCATTTTAAATCCTTTACTTTTATAATTACATAGATGTTTTATATTTTTGTATTATGTATTTATCTATAAATTAACCTCAAAAATTTTTACCACTTCACTTCTATTTTTATAACATCTAATAAAAATCTGTTAACCTTAATATAAATTATAGGTAAATGAAGTTTATAAAGTAAATGTACTCCCCAAATACAAAAATACTTAAAACCTTTTTTTATACAATGCAAAAATTTGTAATTTTTATTATTTTTCCATTCAGGAAAATTCTCATTTAAATATTTAGTAATATCTTTTAATGCATTTTTCATATTTACTGATTTATTATAAGAAAGCATAAAAGCCCATGATATTGCTAAATGTAGAAAAGCCATTGTAGCAAGGTTGTCTTTATATTCTTCGTATTTTCCTATTTTTATACTATTTTCTTTAGTTACTAAAAGATATTTTTTTAAATTTTCAATATCTTTTTCATTCATATTATGAATTTGTGAACTTGAACGCAAATAATAATGATATAAAACATCAGGTATAAAAGTTAATTTTTTTGCACCATACATGTATGCATGTATTAAAAATAATGTATCATTACAACCTCTAAATGGTAAAAATTCCATATCTTTTACAAGTTCTCTTCTATAAATTTTATTCCATAAAGAAGGATTTGCATAAACAATAAAATCATCATTCCAATCAACATCTTTATTCATTTTACCATATTGAGTCATCTCAACAGATACTGTTTTTCCTGTATCTAAATCAATTCTATCATATCCAGAAAATGCAATATCCGCATCATTTTCTTTTGCTGCATTATATAGTTTTTCTGCCCAAGTTACTTCTGGTACATCATCACTATCTATAAAGCCAACATATTCACCAGTAGCTTGTTTCAATCCATAAGTTCTTGCTGACCATTCTCCACCGTTTTCTTTATGAAAAGTTTTTACTTTATTTGGATATCTATTTTTATAATCTTCTATTATCTGTGGTGCAGAATCTTTAGAACCATCATCC
Source organism: uncultured Clostridia bacterium (assembly GCA_947594985.1). GTDB lineage: Bacteria > Bacillota > Clostridia > TANB77 > CAG-508 > Scatovivens. The sequence continues at coordinate 1,299 of CANQEK010000015.1, read as the reverse complement.
ACACATAGAATTTCAATATCTTCTAAAGTTTGATTAACAAGTGCATCTAAACATCTAGGTACAAACTTTTCTAAATTATAAATAGGTACAACTATAGACACCTTTATATTATTCATTTATTTATCCTTGTAAATATATTTAGGTTTTTGGTAAGGATAAACCTATAAACCATTATTATATATATTACTATTTAGTATCTTTATCTTTTTTAAATTCTCTTTCGCAATCTATTAATCTCATTTCAAAATTTTGTTTTGAATTTTTTATAATGTTATCCAAAATCATACCAGAGAAAAATGATTGTACAGCACATAAGAAAAACAACACACAAACAACTAAGGTTGGTATTTTAACAACTCCTCTATGCAAGAAATCAATAAATACTGGAATAAAGAAACCTAATCCTACAACTCCTAAAATAAATGCTAGTAGAGTAAAAAACGCCATTGGTTTATAATTTTTGTAAAAACTAAATATTGTTCTTATTACTTTTATTCCATCTGGTATTGTATTTAATTTTGAAGGACTATCAGCTGGTCTATCTCTATACTCAATTATTATATTTTTTATCTTCATATTTTTATCTAGACAATGTATTGTCATTTCTGTTTCAAGTTCGAATCCTTTAGACATAACTGGAAATGTTTTTACAAATCTATAACTAAACGCTCTTAATCCTGTCATAACATCTCTTATATCACTTTTATAAATTCTATTTATTAAAGCTCTAACTGTAACATTTCCTATATTGTGAAATGGTCTTTTATTTTCTGTAAAATATGTTGATGATAGTCTATCTCCTATAACCATATCAACACCTTCTTCTAAAACTGCTTTTACCATTTCTTTAGAACTTTCAGCAGGATATGTATCATCTCCATCTACCATAATATAAACTTCAGCATCAATTTCTCTAAACATAGATCTAATAACATTTCCTTTACCTTGTCTTGTCTCATATCTAACTACCGCTCCAGCATCTTTAGCTATTTTATCAGTTCCATCTTTTGAATTATTATCATATACATATATTGTAGCATCTGGTAATTCTTTTTTAAAATCTTCCACTACCTTTTTTATTGTCTTTGCCTCATTATAGCATGGTATTAATACAGCTATTTTATCCATATTTTCTTTTCCTTTCAAAATTCGATTTTTTCCTGTTCATTATAACATATATTTACATTTTTTCAAACATAATTTATATATTTATTAATTAGTATTTGTATAAGTGTCAATGATGTGAAACATAAAAAATAATTTAAATCATATAATTAACTTTATTGTAAGTATCCAATC
>CANQEK010000014.1 GCA_947594985.1 uncultured Clostridia bacterium | reverse complement strand
GAACCCACGGTAGGCTACAAACCTACGCCAATTTTCAAGACTGGTGCCATAAACCAACTCGACCACCTCTCCATTGGCTGTTTAATCAACAACACATATATATTAGCATATTTTCATTATGTTTGTCAACAGATTTTTATTATATATCTACTTTATTTTTTTGTATATATCTACTTTATTTTCTATTTTTAGCAATAAAATTTTTAGTTTGTTCTGCTATTTCTATTGCATATTTTTCTTCATCTGATAATTGATATGTTGATACTCCATTTTTTATTGGTTTTGCATATATGTTTGATGATTCTGACCCATATAATCCATTTAAAACAACACCTGTATTATTTCCATCTAATAATGCTATTGCAAAACTTAAATCACTTCCAACATCTCTAAAAGCATTATACCTTACTAACCCTATTTTTTGTACACAGGCTGTTAAATCACTATCCAATTTAGTATAATAAGCTTTTATTTCTGAATTATCTTTTTTTACTTCTTTTACATCTTCTAAATACTTTTTTAGCATTTCATCTAAGTTATTGCCATTTCCTAATTTTTTCATAAAAGATATATATTTTTTATTCATTTTTAATATTAAAAATATATTTATAACTACTATTAAAATTAAAATAATATTTATAATAAAAGATATCATAAGATAATTATCTGTTTTTACTATCTCTAAAATGTTTTCCATCAAATCACATCCTTATTTTATTAAGCTCAAAATTCTTTCTAAATCATCATTAGAATTATATTGTATTATTATTTTTCCTTTTTTTTCACCTGCATCTAGTTTTACTTTTGTTCCAAAAAAACCTTGAAATGTATTTTCTATATCTCTATATATTGGTATATATTTATCATTTTTCTTGCTAGCTTTCTTTCTTACTCTCATTTTCTTTTCAGCTTCTCTAACAGAATCACCAGATTCAATTATGTATTGTGCCATTTTATATTGTCTTTCTGGATCTTCTATAGACATTAATGATTTACAATGTCCTTCTGTTAGTTTACCCTCTAAAGCAAAATTTATTACTCTTTCATCAAGATTTAGTATTCTAACGCTATTTGCTATACTACTTCTACTTTTTCCTAATTTTTCTGCAACTTTAGCTTGAGTTAAACCATATTCATCCATTAGTAATTTAATTCCTCTAGCTTTTTCTATAGGATTTAAGTCTTCTCTTTGAATATTTTCAATTAATGATATTTCTTTATTTTTTTGTTCATTATTCTCTCTTATAATTGCTGGTATTTCTTTTAATCCGGCTTTTTTAGAAGCTCTCCATCTTCTTTCTCCAGCTATTATTTCATAATAACTATCTTTCCTACTAACAACAATTGGTTGAATAACTCCATATTCTTTTATAGAATTAGATAATTCTTCAATAGCTTCATCATCAAATATTTTTCTTGCTTGTTTTTTATTAGGTTCAATTTCATTAACTTTTAAATATCTTACTAAATTTTCTCCTGTATCTTCTTCCATAAACGTTGAAGAAAATAAAGCATCTAAACCTTTTCCTAAACCTGTTTTCTTTATTGTCATAACTATATTTCATTCCTTTCCTTATTTTTATTTCTATATGAATCATTATTTTTATTGGTTATCTTCATAATTTTCTTCTTTATTTCTCATTTCATCTTTTTTTAAAATTTCTTTAGTAAGTTTTTCATATGATCTAGCACCTTTTGATTTTGAATCATATAATATAATTGGCATTCCATAACTTGGAGCTTCACTTAACTTTATATTTCTTGGAATTACTGTTCTATATACTTTATCATCAAAATATCTTTTTACTTCTTTAACAACTTGATTTGATAAATTTGTTCTCATATCGTACATTGTTAAAACGGCACCTTCTATTTCTAATTGTTTATTTAAATGTTTCTTTACTAAATTAATAGTATTTAAAAGTTGTCCTAATCCTTCTAATGCAAAATATTCACATTGAACAGGTATTAATACTGAATCAGAGGCTGTAAGCGCATTTAATGTAATTAATCCTAATGATGGTGGACAATCTATTATTACAAAATCAAACTCATCTCTAATTAAATCGATTTTTTCTTTTAGTCTTTGCTCTCTAGACATTTGAGAAACGAGTTCAACTTCTGCCCCAGCTAAATTCATATTAGAAGGACATACTTTTAAATTCTTTATAGATGAATTTTTTAATGTTGCTTTTAAATCTACATCATTAATTAAAACATCATATAATGAATCTCCTGTTTCTTTTTCTACTCCTAAGCCACTAGATGCATTGCCCTGAGGATCAGCATCTACTAGCATTACCTTTTTTCCTTTTCTAGCCAATATACTACTTATATTAACTGCTGTTGTTGTCTTTCCTACTCCACCTTTTTGATTGGCAATTGATATTACTCTACTCAAAGCAAAACCTCCTTTTTTTACTATATAATAATATAAAAAATTTCCTTATATGTCAATTGATTTTCTTAATTTTTTGATAATAATATAATAATAAACATATAGTAAATAATACATAATTTATAAAAAAAATACTGAATTATTTATTTCTTTATTTAAAAATGAATTTCAAAAACTTTTATATTACCTTCATTTTAAGCTTTTATATTATAGAAATTATTGCAATATTTAATATAGTATAAAATAAAAAATGTTGCATGTGCAACATTTTTATTTTATTGGCTCTTTTAAAGGTTTTCCTTGTCCCCTTGGATACTTTTGAGGCGTTTTTTTAATTTTTTCTACAATAATAATATTTCTTTCTAATTTTCCTTCAAAATTCAATGTTTCGATTTTTTGTATTTTTCCTCCAAGAATTTCTAATGCATTTTGCGCAATTTCTAATTCTTCTTTATAGTTCGGGCCTTTCATACATATTGCTATTCCACCTATTCTAACAAATGGAAGCATGTATTCTAATATAGTTGAAAAATTTGACACAGCTCTTGTTATAGCCACATCATACATTTCTCTATATTTGATATTTTTTGCAAGATCTTCTGCCCTTGTATGAATTATTTCTAAATTTTTTATTTCAATTTTTTCTGATAAAGCTCTTATTACATTTAACTTTTTATTTACAGAATCTATTAATGTAAATTCTTTATTTTCATTAATTAATTTCAAAGGTATTCCTGGAAAACCTCCTCCTGTTCCTATATCTATAATTTTATCAAATCCTTGTAAATACTTGTTCACAAGGAGTGAATCTACATAATGTTTCACGATAAACATTTTTTTATCAGTTATTGATGTTACATTTATTTTTTCATTCCATTCTAAAATACCATTCATATAATCATAGAATTTCTTTATAATATTTTTTTCTATTATTATATCATTTCCTACAAGTTCTTTTAAAAAGATTTTACTAAATTCTTCAAAATTCATTTTTTTCTTCCTTATTATACTTTAGTTTTAATCAGCAACTTTCTATGTCTTTATATTTAAAAATATAAAGACATAGAAAGTGTCATTTTTTATCCTTATCACTTGCTTGTTGCAAATAATATTTTTAAACGTTTATTTTTAACTTTTATATTATGTTTTATTTTTTCCTTTTTAATTGTTCTAAATATATTAAAAGCACAGATATATCTGCCGGTGACACCCCAGAAATTCTTGAGGCTTGCCCTATTGAATATGGCTTTAATTTATTTAATTTTTGCCTTGCTTCTAATCTTATCCCTTTAATACTATTATAATCTATATTTTCAGGTAAATATTTTTTTTCTAATTTTTTAAAACTTTCAACTTGTTTTTCTTGTAATTTTATATAACCATCATATTTTATCATTATTTCGACTTCATCTGTTACCTGTTTATCTAATTTTTTTCTATCTTTATCTATAGTTTCCAAGGATTTGTATGTAATTTCTGTTCGTTTTAAAAGTTCTGATAATTTCATTCCTACAATTATTTCATTAGTTCCCTGTTCTTTTAAAAATTTATTTACTTCTTTAGTTGGTTTTACATTTGTTGATTCTAATCGTTTTATCTCATCTTCTATTTGTTGTTTTTTTATTAAATACTTATTATATCTTTCATTAGAAATTAAACCTATTTTATGTCCTATTTCTGTTAATCTTAAATCTGCATTATCTTGTCTTAACAGAAGTCTATATTCAGCTCTAGATGTCATCATTCGATATGGCTCTGTTGTACTTTTTGTAACAATATCGTCTATTAATACACCTATATATGCTTCAGATCTATCTAATATTAATGGTTTTTTTCCCTTGATTTTTAATGTTGCATTTATTCCAGCTATCAATCCTTGTGCTGCCGCTTCTTCATATCCAGAAGTTCCATTTATTTGTCCAGCAAAGAAAAGTCCTTCTATACTTTTTAATTCTAATGAAGATTTTAACTGCGAAGGTTCTATAGCATCATATTCAATTGCATATGCTGGTCTAGTAAATTCTGCATTTTCAAGTCCTGGAATAGTTCTATACATTTCAAGTTGAACATCTTCTGGAAGAGATGAACTCATTCCTTGTATATACATTTCTTCTGTATCTAAACCTATTGGCTCAACAAATATTTGGTGTCTTTCTTTGTCAGCAAATCTTACAACTTTATCTTCAATTGAAGGACAATATCTTGGTCCGGCCCCTTCTATTGTTCCAGAATACATTGGTGATCTATGTAAATTTTTTCTTATAATATCATGTGTATTTTTATTTGTATACGTAAGCCAGCAAGGTACTTGCTGAAAATCAAGTATATTATTTTCAAAAGAAAATGGCTCTACATCACTATCCCCTTCTTGTTTTTCCATTTTAGAAAAATCTATACTTTTTTTATTAATTCTTGCTGGAGTACCTGTTTTAAATCTTTGAATATCAATATTTAAATTTTTCAAACACTCTGATAATTTATTAGATGCCGAAACTCCGTCTGGACCGCTTTCATATGAAACGTCACCAATAAATATCTTACCTCTTAAATAAGTTCCTGTCGCTAATATTACACTATTAACTTCATATATTGCCCCTAAGTTTGTTTCTACAGATACAACTTTTCCATTTTTTACTTCAATATTTACAATTTCTGATTGCTTAAGAAATAAATTTTCTTGCTTTTCTAATGTATGTTTCATTTCTGCTTGATATTTTTTTCTATCTGCCTGTGCTCTTAAAGAATGTACAGCTGGTCCTTTAGAAGTATTTAACATTCTTAGTTGTATCATAGTTTTATCAATATTTTTTCCCATTTCTCCACCTAGTGCATCTATTTCTCTTACTAAATGTCCTTTTGAAGTTCCTCCAATATGTGGATTACATGGCATATTAGCAATACATTCAAGACTAATTGAAAATAATAAAGTTTTCATTCCTAATCTAGCAGATGCAAGAGCTGCTTCACATCCAGCATGTCCTGCTCCAATAACTGCTATATCATACTTTCCTGCATTATACTTCATTTTATATTTCTTTTATGATAATTCTCTCCTATTTATATTTAAGTTTTTGGAAAACTTATAAACCTTATTCTCTCAACCTACTTGTATCTATGGTTATACTAAATTGTTCTTTGTAGAACAATTTAGTATGATTTAGTATATAATTTAATATATAATTTAATATATAATTAGTATATAATTTAGAATGTAACTTAACATTTAACTTAATATATGTCTTAGTATATAACTTAATATTTAGCTTAAATATAACTTGGTATATAACTTAAATATAGCTTAGTATATAACTTACATTTAACTTAGTATATAGCCTACTACATATAACTTAAATTTAACTTAGCATATAAACATATATTAATATTTTAGATATTAATATTATTATATACTATTTTCCTAGACAGAATTTTGAAAAAATTTCTTTTATAACATCATCTGTTACTGTTTCTCCTGTTATTTTTCCAAGTTCTTCTAAAATTTCTTTTAAATTTCCTGAAATTATATCTATAGGCATATCATTTTTTATAATTTCTATTGCATTATTTAAGGATTTTTTTGCATTAATAATTGAATTTTTATGACGAAGATTTGATACTATAATTTCTCCATTAGTAGCTATTTTATTTAAACTAAACATTTTAGTTATTTCTTTATATAATTTATCTATCCCCGTACCATCTTTTGTTGATATTTCAAAAAAAGGTTTGTTAATACTTTTTATTTTTTCTATATCTATTTTTTTTATATTTAAATCTATTTTATTTAATAATATTATTGCATTTTTATTTTTTAATAATTTTAATATTTCTTCATCTTCTTCATTTAATTTTCTGCTAATATCAAATATAGCTATCACTATATCACTATTTTCTGCAATATCTTTTGCTTTTTTTACTCCTATTTTTTCTACTTCATCTTTTGCATTTCTAATTCCAGCTGTATCTATAATTTTTATAGGTATTCCTTCAATATTTATAAATTCCTCAATAGTATCTCTTGTAGTTCCTTCAATATCTGTAACTATCGCTCTTTCTTCATTTAATATATAATTTAATAATGAAGACTTTCCACTATTAGGTCTTCCTATTATTGCAGTTGTTATACCATCTCTTAGAATTTTACCATTATAAAAACTATTTTCTAATGAATCAAGAACTTTCTGCACACTTTCTAAAACACTTAATATTCTAGCATTTGTTACTTCTTCTATATCATATTCTGGATAGTCAATAGTTGCTTCTATATCAGCAACTACAGAAATTAATTTTTTTCTTATTTCTGAAATTTTCTCAGATAATTTTCCTTCAAGCTGTTCTAAAGAAACTTTTACTTCTTTTTCTGTTTTTGCATTAATTACATCAACAACAGCTTCTGCTTGTGACAAATCAATTCTACCATTCAAAAAAGCTCTTTTTGTAAATTCTCCTGGCTCAGCTAGTTGAGCACCATTCTTTATACATAAATCAATAATTTTTCTCATTATAATTATTCCACCATGAGAATTTATTTCACACATATTTTCAGCAGTATAACTTTTTGGAGCCTTAAAATATGATACTAACACTTCATCTATTACATCATTTTTATCAACTATATTTCCATATTTCAAAGAATATCCTTTTATATCCTTTATATTTTGTTTATTTTTTGGCCTAAAAATTGTATTTAATATTTCAAAACAATTATTACCACTCATTCTAATAATTCCTATTCCTCCAATTCCCGGAGCCGTAGCGATTGCTACAATTGTATCACTCATATTTATTCACCCTATTATAAAAAAAATCAACTTATATTATAACATAGTAGACATAATTTTGCAATGTTTTCCTATATTTTATATTAAAAAAACTCCATCTATAACAAATGGAGTTTTTTAATTTATTTAAGTGAAACAACTACTTTTCTATAAGGTTCTTCACCAATACTATATGTTTTAACTTTATCATTTTCTTGTAACTTTGTATGAATAATTTTTCTTTCATATGCAGACATTGGTTCAAGTGTTATTGATTTCTTCGTTTTTATTACCGTACCTGCTATCTTCATAGCTAAGTTTTGTAAATCCTTTTCTCTTTTTTCTCTAAAACCGCCTATATTTAAAGATACTTTACTTTTTTCTTTATAATCTCTTTTAGCAATATTTGATAAAATTGTTTGAATACTATTAAGTACCTCTCCCCTATATCCAATTAGATAACCTGTATCTTCACCAATTACATCAATTTTTACTAAATTTTCTTCCTCTTTTATTTCATATTTTAAATCTTTACCATTAGGAAGTTTATCAATAAATTCATCTAAAAATTTTTTTATTCTTTTTATTGCCTCTGTATTATCAACAACTTCTTCTTTACTATTTATATTATCTTTTTTATTTTCTTTCTTTGTTTCTTCTGAATAATCTTTAACATTTTCTTTTAATCTCATTTCAACTTTTACTACTCTAGGTGTTAAAATACTAAAAAAGCTTCTTTTTTCTTCAGATTCTAAAATTTTAATTTCAACCTTATTTTTGGAAACTTTTAACTCTTTTAACCCTTTTTCAATAGCTTCTGTTGAGGTTCTTCCTTCAAAAATATATACTTTATTATCCATTTTTTATATCTTCCCCCTCTTCTTTAAAAAACTTATTTACAAACAACCTTTCAGCTATCATAAGTATATTACTAACTAACCAATATAAAGCTAATCCTAATGGTGCTATAAGAGCTATACTAACAGTCATTATTGGCATCATTCTTGTCATCATCATATTTGTTTCTTGCATCATATCTTCTTGATCTGAATTTTCTTTTTGATCAGAACTATCTTGTACTTTATCTGTTTGTTCTTTACTTGAATCTTTATTTTCTTCTGTTTTTTTATTTAAACTCATAGTTAACCTTGTAGATACTAATGAGGTAAAAACATATAGAACTGGAATTATAAATACTTTCCAATCTGTATAATCTTGAGAAGGAATATCACTTAAATCTAATCCTAAAAAATTCATATTTAATTTAACATTCTCATCTACATTAGACATTTCCTTTATTATAGCTATTTCTTTATAAGTTGCTCTACTTCCACTTTTTTCTTGTATAGTTTGAGAATAAGAATCTAATAAATTATTATCTATATGTTTCATATATGTTAATGGTCTACTTACTAAATAAAACATTGATATAACAATAATTATTTGTATTATAGAACTTAAACACCCACTAAAAGGACTCATATTTTCCCTTTTATATAAATCCATTAATTCCTGGCTTTGTCTTACTTGATCATTTTTATATTTATCTTGAATTTCTTTAACTTTTACTTGCATTTCTGCAGACTTTTTCATTGTTTTTTGTTGTTTAATAGAAATTGGTAGCATTATTAATTTTAATAATACAGTAAAAACAATTATAGCAATACCATAATTATTTACCAATTCATAAATATAATTTAGCAAATATCCAAATATATTAGCAAAAAAATTAAACATTTTCTCCCCCCTATTTTAATGGATCATAACCACCTTTTGAAAAAGGATTACATTTTAATATTCTTTTTAGACCTAATAAACTTCCTTTAAATGATCCATATTTATTTATCGCTTGTTTTGTATATTCTGAACATGTTGGATAAAATTTACAGTTTGAACCAAGTGATGCAGATATATTTTTTTGATAGAATTCTATTATTTTAATTAAAATTTTTCTCATTTTCATTCACCAACAAATTCGCTTTTTTTAGAATTTTTATAAAATTTTCTTCTATATTTCTAAAACTTATTTCCTCTAAATTTTTTTGTTTATTTATGACTATCAAAAAATTATGACCTTTTTTTATATTACTTTCAAAATTCTTATAATTTTCCCTTATTAATCTTTTAATTCTATTTCTTCTAACAGCTTTACCCTGTTTTCTTGAAACAGCTATTCCTAATTTATTATAATTTTTATTTGTCTGCTTTATATACATATGGATATATTCGCCATAATAAAATTTTCCCTTTGAAAAAAGATTTTTAAATTCATAATTTTTTTTTATCATTATAGTATTTTTCATAATTACTCTATTCCTTTCTAAACCTTATCTCCCTACTTATTTTATAGAAAAATAATGAAAGAAACCTATATTTATAGTAACTATAATAGAAAAAAGGGCAATATTATACCCTTTTTACTTTTAAACAGTAATTTTTTTTCTTCCTTTATTTCTTCTTGCCTTTAAAACACTTCTTCCAGCTCTAGTTTGCATTCTTTTTCTAAAACCATGAACTTTATTTCTTTGTCTTTTTTTTGGTTGATATGTTCTTTTCATTTTGCACCTCCTAATTTATATTAATATTTTATTTTATACTTAATTTTTAAATAAATCTTTTTATTTATTCACAAGTAATATAGATTATACTATAAAAACTTCAAAAAAGTCAAGCAATTAGCAAAATTTCTAAATAATAAATTTTAAAATTTTAACTTGATATTTAAAAATATTTTTGATATTATATGAGTATAATGGGAGTAAAAGATTTAATTTTTCCACAATTTTTAATAGCTTACAATAATGGGGATTTAAGCTTTTGTTCAAAATATGTGGATAAAATTATATAAAATTTACTATAGAAAGGACTGATTTTTTTAAAGCTATGTATTCTGATAAAAACGACTTACTTACAAAAGCTAAAGATCTTTTAAAAGAAGACTTAACTACTATTTCTTATTCAACTTGGATAAAAGATTTAGAAATAGATTCAATTAGAGATAACAAAATAGTTTTAGTTGCTTTATCCAAAATGCAAAAAGATGCTATTGAAACAAGATTATTTGATAAAGTTTTAAATACTTTTAACTTCATAACAAATAAAACTTGTGAAATAAAAATTATTGAAAAAAATGAAAAAGATAATTTTGAAAAGCTTCCTGAGGAAAAAAATGAATATACAAATAGTGAAAATTATAATAATAGCTTTTTAAACCCAAAATATACTTTTGATAATTTTGTAATCGGAAATAACAATAAATTTGCACAGGCTGCAGCATATGCAGTTTCAGATCCTGAAACTCCAGCTACTGCTTACAATCCTTTATTTATATATGGAGGAGTAGGTTTAGGGAAAACACATCTTATGCATGCAATAGGGAATAGAATAATACAAAATAATCCTAATGCAAAAATATTATATGTTACTTCTGAACAGTTTATAAATGAACTTGTTAATTCTATAAAAGATGCTAATTATAAAAATGAATTATTTAGAAATAAATATAGAAATATTGATGTATTATTAATAGATGATATACAATTTCTTGCTGGAAAAAAAGCTGGACAAGAAGAGTTTTTTCATACTTTTAATACTCTTCGCCAAAATGAGAAAAAAATAATAATTTCTAGTGATAAACCACCTAGAGATATGCCTTATTTAGAAGAACGTCTTAAATCAAGATTTGAATGGGGGATACTTGCTGATATTTCAATGCCTGATTACGAAACCCGTCTTGCTATATTAAGAAAAAAAGTTCAAACAGACAATATCTTAATTGATGATTACATACTTTCTGTAATAGCTACAAAAATTGATTCAAATATTAGGGAATTGGAAGGTGCTCTTAATAAGATAGTAGCATATGCTTCTTTAACTCATAGTGCTATTACAATTGAAATTGCTGAAAAAGCAATAAATGATATAGCTCTTCAAAATGAAAAGATAATTTCTTCAGATTATATACAAGAAGTCGTTGCTAAATATTTTAACATAGATAAAAAGGACTTAATATCAGCAAAAAAATCAAATGATATTGCTTTTCCTCGTCAAATTGCTATGTATTTATGTAGAATGGTAGCTCGGAATGTCTCTTCCTAAAATAGGTGAAGCTTTTGGAAATAGAGATCATACAACTGTTATGCACGCTGTAAGAAAAATAGAAAAAGAAATAAAAGAAAAAACAAATACAAAATTAATTGTGGAAAGTGTGAAAAATATAATTCAAGATTCAAAATAATTGATATTTAAATAAATTTAAATAAAAAATAAAAATATTGTTTTACAAACATATATTTTTACAAAAGAATAGCTATTAACTCTTACGGAACAAAGAAAAAGGTTTTCCACTTAATCTTGTGAAAATCTTGTACAAAACTTGTTAATAACTACTAATTCACAAATGATGTTTAAAAATGTGGATAATTTAATTTTTTATTCACATACTTTTACACATATTTTTTGCTAGGGAAATAGGGACTTTGAAAAGATTTCCACTAATTTCACAAGCCCTGTTACTAATACTACTATTTATAATATATATTAAAGGAGAAAAAGAATGAAAGTTATTTGTGAAAAAGAAAAAATTCTAAAAGGTATTAATTCTGTTATAAATGGTGTTGCCTCTAAAACTACAATGCCTATATTAGAAGGAATACTTATTCAAACAAATGATAATAATTTAAAATTAACATCTTATGATTTAGAAATAGGAATAGAATATGTTTTAGAAGCTGAAGTATTAGAACAAGGAAATACAGTTGTTAATGCTGTTATGTTTAGTGAAATTATAAAAAGATTATCTTCTTCTGAAATAAAAATTACAGTAAATGAAAATAATTTATTAGAAATAGAATGTGAAGGTTCTTTATATAAATTAGCAACTATGAATCCTGATGAATTTCCAGAATTACCAAAAATAAATGTTGATAATTCTATAGAAATTGAACAAACTACTTTAAAAAATATGATAAGAAAAACTATTTTTGCAGTTAGTACTGAAGAAAATAGACCAATTTTTACAGGGTGTTTGTTTGAAGTATTAGAAAATAAATTAAATGTTGTTGCAGTTGATGGCTATAGGTTAGCTATAAAAAGTAATAATTTAAATGAAAATTCAAATAGTTTTAGTAGTGTAATTCCAGGAAAAACTTTAAATGAAGTAAATAAAATAATTTCAGATTCTTTTGATACAGTTAAGATTGGAATTGCAAGAAATCAAGCTTTATTTGAAATGGAAAATTGTAAAATAGTAACAAGGCTTTTAGATGGAGAATTTTTAAAATATTCTAATACAATTCCTCAAACATGGGAAACAAGAATAAGAGTTAATAAAAGTAATATACAAAATTGTTTTGAAAGAATTCTTTTAATTTCATCATCTTCTATAGAAAAAGAAAAAAAATATCCTGTAAAAATTAATATAGAAGTTGGAAAAGTTACAATATCTTGTGCAAATCAAACAGGAGATGCAAAAGAGGAAATTTTTGTAGAAACAGAAGGAAAAGAACTTGAAATAGGTTTTAATCCTAGATTTTTCTTAGATGCATTAAAAGTTATTGATGATGAAGAAGTTTTTATAGAATTTGGAACAAACAGATCTCCTTGCATAATTAAACCAATAGAAAATGGCGATTATATATATATGATATTACCAATAAAAATGAAAGAATAGTTTTCCACAAAATTTAAACAAAAAGTGAAAAAGAAAATTATTATTTTTTTCTAAATAAAAATTAATTATGTAGGAAGAAAAAATAAAAGACATATTTTGAAAATTTGTTATCTTTTTTGTAAAAATGATTTAAAACTAAGTGTTGGGGGCTCTATTTGGTAGATAGTTATGTATATAGATAAAATATATTTAGAAAATTTTAGAAATTATGAATTTCAAGAAGTAGATTTTAATTCAAATATAAATATCTTTTATGGAAATAATGCACAAGGGAAAACAAATATAATAGAAGCAATATTTTTGTGTGCTTATCGGAAAATCTTTTAGAACAAAAAAAGATAATGAGTTGATAAATTTTGAAAAACAATTTTCAAATGTTGAAATATGTTATGCTAAATCAGATAGAAAAGGTAATATAAAAGTTGAAATAAATGAAAAGAAAACTTTTTTCTTAAATGGGGTAAAGCAAAATAAAATTAGTGATATTTTAGGTAGAATAAATGTAGTTATTTTTACGCCTAATGATATCGATATCATAAAAGAAGGTCCTAACAAAAGAAGAAGATTTTTAGATATGATGATAAGTTCTCTAAAACCAAATTATATACATATATTAAATACATATAATAGAACTTTAGAACAAAGAAATAATTATTTAAGACAAATAAAATATGAAAATAAAAATCAGACAATATTAGATATATGGGATGAGCAATTATCAGAAGTTTCTTTTAAAATATATGAATATAGAAAATTATTTACAGATAAAATTTCTCAAAAAATAGAAAAAATACACAGTTTGATAACAAAATGTGGAAAAGAAGAAATAGAAATAAGGTATATTTCAAACAGTAAAGAAAAAAAATCTTTTTTAGATAATTTAAAAAAATCAAGAGAATTAGATATTAAAAGAGGTTTTACAGCAACAGGTGTTCATAGAGATGACTTTATAATTTATATTAATGGAAGGCCTGTTTCAATATTCGGTTCTCAAGGACAACAAAGAACTACAATTCTTACACTTAAACTTTGTGAAATGGAAATTGTAAAAGAAGAAATAGGGGAAAATCCAATACTATTATTAGATGATTATATGTCTGAATTAGATGATAAAAGACGTAAAAGCTTTTTGGAAAACATAAAGGGAAATCAAGTAATTATTACATGTACAGATAATTTAAAAATAGAAAATGAACATTCTGTATATTATGTTGAAAATGGAAAATGTACAAAAGAATAAAATTATTAAAAAGCAAAAAGATAAATAAAAAACTAGGAGGAGAAAATGGAAAAATTTGAACATGAATATAATGCAGAACAAATACAAGTTTTAGAAGGCTTAGAAGCAGTTAGAAAAAGACCAGGTATGTATATAGGAAGTGTTTCTGTAAGAGGATTACATCATTTAGTTTATGAGATTGTAGATAATGCTGTAGATGAAGCTCTTGCAGGATATTGTAAAAATATTAAAGTTACTATAGAACCAGGAAATATTATTTGTGTTGAAGATGATGGAAGAGGAATACCTGTTGATAAACATGCTAAAACTGGACTTTCAGCAGCAGAAACTGTATATACAGTACTACATGCAGGAGGAAAATTTGGAGGAGATAGTGGTTATAAAGTTTCAGGAGGTCTTCATGGAGTAGGTGCTTCTGTTGTAAATGCATTATCTGAGTGGACAGAAGTTACAATTCAAAGAGATGGCGGAATATTTGAAATGAAATTTGAAAGAGGAAAAACAGTAAAAACTCTTGAAAGAATAGGAAATTCTGATAAAACAGGAACAAAAGTTAGATTTTTTGCAGATTCAACCATATTTGAGACATTAGAATATGAATATGAAGTTTTAGAAAATAGATTTAGGGAAATGGCTTTTCTAACAAAAGGGTTAAAAATAGAAATAGAAGATTTAAGATTAGAAGTTCCAAAAAAAGCAACATTTTGTTTTGAAGGTGGATTAAATTCTTTTGTTGAATATTTAAATAAGAATAAAGAAAAATTGCATCCTCAACCAATATATATTGAAAAGGATGGAGAATATCCAGTTGAAATTGCAATTCAATATACAACAAGTTATTCTGAATGTATATATACATTTGTTAATAATATAAATACTATAGAAGGTGGAACACATCTTGAGGGATTTAAAAGAGCATTAACGAAAGTTTTTAATGATTATGCAAGAGAAAAAGGAATTTTAAAAGAAAAAGATTCAAATCTTATAGGAGACGATATCAGAGAAGGAATAACTGTTGTTATTTCAGTAAAAGTTAAAGAACCACAATTTGAAGGACAAACAAAGACTAAATTAGGAAATAGTGAAGTTGCAGGTATAGTTCAATCAATGGTAAATGAACATTTAGGTAATTTTCTAGAAGAAAATCCAAATGTTGCAAAGACAATATTAGAAAAATGTATTAGTGCTTCAAGAGCTAGAGAAGCAGCAAGAAAAGCTAGAGAATTAGTTAGAAAGAAAAACTCACTAGAAACATCAACACTTCCTGGAAAATTAGCTGATTGTAGTAGTAAAATAGCAGATGAATGCGAAGTTTATATTGTTGAGGGAGATTCAGCAGGAGGTAGTGCAAAACAAGGAAGAGATAGAAAATTTCAGGCAATACTTCCTTTATGGGGAAAAATGCTTAATGTAGAAAAAGCTAGAGCAGATAAAATATATGGAAATGATAAATTAAATCCTGTTATTTTAGCAGTAGGTGCTGGTATAGGTAATGATTTTGATATAACTAAAATTAGATATGGTAAAGTAATAATAATGGCGGATGCAGATGTTGATGGTGCACATATTAGAACATTATTATTAACATTCTTTTTTAGATATATGAGACCTTTAATTGAAAATGGAAATGTATATTTAGCTCAACCACCATTATATAAATTGTCTAAAAAAGGAATGCAAGATATATATTGTTATACAGATGAAGATTTAGATAATCAATTTAAAATTTTGGCTGAACAAGGAATTTCAAGAGATCAAGTAGGAATCCAAAGATATAAAGGTTTAGGGGAGATGAATCCAGAACAATTATGGGAAACAACAATGAATCCAGAAACAAGAATATTAGTAAAAGTAACTATGGATGATGCAATTTCTGCAGATCAAATTTTCTCTTTATTAATGGGAGATGAAGTTAATCCTAGAAGAGAATTTATAGAGAAAAATGCAAAATATGTAAAAAATTTGGATATATAATAAAAATGATAAGGCATAAAGATATTTCTTTATGCCTTTATCACGAATAAAACTTATATTAACTTTCAGCGAAAACCTATATACATAATAGTCTAACCTAATGTATATTGCTATACAAATAAGCTATATACCACATATATAAATTCTGTGCTAGACCATAAATCCACTCTAAATAGCAATCTTCATCCTATAGAGGACTATAAACAACCACTTTCAAATAAAAGAATGATCATGATTTCAAATATACTACATACTTTTCAAATCCTTTATTCCTATATTAAAGAACTATCAAGCAAGTAATATACTCTTTGTAACCAACATAAAATACTAGAAAGATCTTTCCAATATTTTACATCTTAACTCGAACTTTAATTACTAATTATAAATTTAATATAATAAAAAATACTTTTTATTATATTAAATTATATTAATAATTAAACTCTAAATTAGGCTAATATAAATCTTATAATAGTATTATTATCATTTAAAAAAATAATATACTATTTTTTTTTACCAATTTTTGGTAAAAAATAAAAAAGGAAAAAGCTATTGAATTGTTTTATATACTGATTTTATAAAATTAAAAGTATGTATAAAAAAATTAATAAAATCTTAATTTTTTCTATATATTTTCTTAATAAAACGTTGATATAATTAAAATGCTTTAAAAAACAAAGATGTGCTGTTATAATATTAGTTAGAGGTAGGTTAATATGTATAATATTTTAGTTTGTGATGATGAAAAAGAAATTGTAAAAGCAATAGAAATATATCTTACAAAAGAAGGGTATAATGTTTTAAAAGCATATAATGGAGAAGAATGTATAAAAATGTTAAAGAAGAATGATATACATTTAGTAATATTAGATATTATGATGCCAAAAAAAGATGGAATTGAAACGTTAGAAGAAATTAGAGAGTATAGTACAATTCCAGTTATAATGTTATCTGCAAAATCAGAAGATGAAGATAAAATAAATGGACTAAATCTTGGAGCAGATGACTATGTAACAAAACCTTTTAATGTGTTAGAACTTATTGCAAGAGTAAATTCTGGAATAAGAAGATATACAAAACTTGGAAAATTAGAGGAAAATAGTGATAAAAATATTTATAGAACAGGTGATTTAATAGTTGATGATAATTTAAAAACAGTAACAGTTGATGGAAATATAGTTAAATTGACTCCAACAGAATATAATATTTTAAAATTTTTATTAAAAAATAAAGGGATTGTTTATTCAATAGAACAAATATATCAAAATGTATGGGAAGATGAAGCATATGTAGTTGAAAACATAATTGCAGTACATATAAGACATATAAGAGAAAAAATAGAGATAAATCCAAAAGAACCTAAATATTTAAAGGTTATATGGGGAATAGGATATAAAATAGAAAAAATCGATTAAATAATTTAATAAGGGGATAGAAAATGAAAGAAAGTAGAGTTTTAAAAATATTAAGTTATGTTCTTATTCCAATATTTATTTTAAATTTAATTTTTTGTGCATTATATGGAATATGTAAAGAAAAATTTATAACAACTCAAATATCAGAAAGTGAATATTTTACAAGTGATTTATTTTTATCAGATTATATGAATGATTTAAAAATAGAATGTAATAATTTAATATATAATCATGATAGATATACTCAAATTCAAGATGGAGAGTATGAGATATCTTATAAATCTAATAATGATAAATATAATTATGAAATAAAAGATTTGTATTATTTAATTATATATGAAAATTTTGTATTGACAAATGTTGAATTAACAGCTGATACAAATTCTATTGAAAAATTAATAAAATATATATCAACACAGGATTCTAAAACTGCAAATATTATAAATGGTGAAGTTATTGCAGAGTCAGAAATAATACAAAACAAAGCAATACAATATTTTGATAATTTTATTATTAAATATTATAAAATTGTTAATGATGTTGTATTATCTGAGGAAACTGATGAAAATAATACAGCTATATATTCATATGGAAAACAAAACTATGAAACGAGTATTGAGGATTTTAAAATATATTCTTCTTATAAAGAGCAATTAGTAGAAAGTGCAGATTATAAAATTTATAAAGATTTAATAAAAAAAGTACAACCTTATGAAAATTTAATGATTTATAGTGTTCCTATTAGTGGAATTTTAATAACAATTATGTTTATTTATTTAATTATTTCAATAGGACATATTAAAAATAAAGAAGGAATTGATTTAAATGATTTTGATAAAATTCCAATAGAAATTATTTTTATAGTTATAGGAATACTAGTAGGATTAATTATATATTTTACTATTTTAAATTTTGAAAATTTAAATGAATGTTTTTATACTGGAGGAATTAGTGTATTTTTATTATCTTATTTTGTTTCATATATATTATGTTGTTTAGCAATGGTTACACTAATAAAAAGAATTAAAGCAAAAATTTTATTTAAAGAAAGTATTATAGGAAATTTTTGTATTTGGTGTTCAAAATTTATAAAAAAATTATTTAAAAAAATAAAAAAAATATATACTAAAATAAAAATAACATATAAAAATATAGTAGATTCATGGTCTATTATTTTAAAAATATCTTTAATGATAGTTGCATATTTTATTTTAGCATTTTGTTTTCTTCTAATATTTGAAGATATTGGTTTTATATTGGATTTATTTATTTTAGCATATATTCTTTATAAATTATTTGAAAATATTTCATGTTATCAAAAAATAGAAAATCATTTAAAAGCAATGTATAAAGGAGAACATCCACCAAAATTAAATAAGTTAGAATTTACAAAATATTTTAAGAATATAGTAGAATATGTTAATGATATTTCAAGAGGTTATGAAAATGCAATAGAAGAAGGTATAAAATCAGAAAGATTAAAAACAGAACTTATAACTAATGTTTCACATGACATAAAAACACCTCTAACTTCAATTATTAATTACGTAGATTTAATAAAAAAAGAAGAAATAAATAATGATAAGGCAAAAGAATATATAGAAATTTTAGATAATAAATCACAAAGATTAAAAAAATTAACAGAAGATTTAGTAGAAGCTTCAAAAGCATCTTCAGGAAATGTTAAATTAAATATTGAAAAAATAAATATAAATGAACTTATTAAACAAACAACAGGAGAATTTCAAGATAAATTTAAAGAAAAAAATTTAGATATTATAACACAAATTCCAAATCAAATATTATATATTAATGCAGATAATAGATATATGTATAGAATAATTGAAAATTTATTTAGTAATATATCAAAATATGCATTGGAAAATTCAAGAGTATATATAGATGTAAAAAAAGAACTTAATATAGTAAAAATAGATATTAAAAACATCTCAAAAGAGAAATTAAATATTTCGGCAGATGAACTTATTCAAAGATTTGTAAGAGGCGATAGAGCTAGAACTACAGAAGGTTCAGGTTTGGGAATATCAATTTCTAAAAGCTTGACAGAAATACAAAATGGAGTATTTGAACTTCAAATAGATGGTGATTTGTTTAAAGTACATTTGGAATTTAACATAGTTAATTAGTGCTTTGTAAAAATATCAAATATTTGTAAAAATTGAATATTATACTAAAAAGTGAACAAATCTTTTAAATATTGATTTAAAAGGATTTGTTCATTTTTAGTATTTAGAGATAAAATTTAAAAATTTTATGTAAGAAAATATATAAAAAATGTTGACTAAATAAAGAAAGTATTGTATTATTATACCTAATTTTAAGGTGTTAGCTATTTATGGTAAAAAGGTTTATAAGTATATGTTTAATTAAAATATTAAAAAGGAGGGAAAGTAAATAAAAAAAGAGTTATCAACACAAAGTTGGCTACCATTTGATAAAATTTTTGAAAATGGAATTATATATAAGAAAAATTCTTATATAAAAATTATAAAAGTAATTCCTATTAATTATGATTTAAAATCTAATTTAGAAAAAGAAGCAATTTTAAATTCTTATAAATTATTTTTAAAAACTTGTGATTTTAATATACAAATAGTAATTCAAAGTAAAAGAGAAAATCTTTCAAAACATTTTTTAAATCTTAAAAAAATTTCCGAAAATGAAGAAAATAAAAAAATACAAGAAATATCTGAAAAATATATAGAATTTATTAAAAATAAAAATGAAGAGAACAAATCATCATCAAAAAATTTTTTTATTATTGTCAAGTATCATTTAGATCAAAATCAAAAAGAAGAAAATAATATAATTTATAATATTGCTGTTAATTATTTAAGTGAATGTTTTTTCAAAATAAAAGAATCATTGTCAAGATGTGGAAATCTTATATATGATGTTAATTCAAAAAAAGAAACAGAACAAATTTTAATGTCTTTCTTTAATCCAATAAAAAATCAAAATTAAGTAAGGAGGTAGTAAACATAGAAGAATTTTATAAAGGAGCTTTAACTACTAAAGATAAGATGTCACCAGGTTATATTAATAATAAAAATCCAAAATATTTAGAAATTGATGGAAAATTTTATGGTGGAATTTTAGTAATAGATTATTATAGAGAATATAATGAAATTATTTTTAAAAATTTAATAAATACTAATGTAAATATGAATATTTCAATTTTTTATGAAAAACAGGACACGTATAGAACTATAAAAGATTTAACTTATTTTATAGGAAATGTTGGAGTAGATTTAAAGTCTGGAAATACTAATCGAGAAGATATAGATATAGCGGCATATAGTTATAATGATGCAAAATTTATTAGAAAAGAAATGCAAGTAAATAATGAAGAATTATATTTTTTATACACATATATTAATATTATTTCTGATAGTGAAAAAGAGATGGAAAGAAACTTAAATAAAATTGAAGGAATTTTGCAAGCATCTGGAATGATGACAAGAAAAGCTAATTTTAGACAAGAACAACTATATTTTTCATGTTTGCCATTGATGATTAATCAAAATGATGTGAAAAATGTTTGTAGGAGAAATATTTTAAGTAATGGTTTGATTGCAACATATCCTTTTATATCTTCAACTATTTGTGATGAAGAAGGAATTTTTATAGGAACAAATATATATAATAATTCAATGATTTTAGTTGATCGATTTAATAAAGAAAAGTATAAAAATGCTAATATGTGCATATTTGGAACAAGTGGTGCAGGAAAATCTTTTTATACAAAATTACTAATTTTAAGATATAGAATACTAGGGCTTGAACAATATATTATTGATCCAGAACGAGGTGCGACATGTTGTACATTGAAAAGATGTGCCTAAATATAGATTGACAAACTATATTTAGAACTAAAATTGTGAATAGTCGCATGATGGAGTAACGTCCTGAAAGGCTATCCTTAATACTCCGAAGTGCATTGAAATATGTAAGAATTGATATGTACTAAGCTCGGAGAAGTCGGCAGAAGTTTACCCAAACAAAGAAGAAATTCTG
>CANQEK010000013.1 GCA_947594985.1 uncultured Clostridia bacterium | reverse complement strand
GACAAAATAAAATTTATTTATTTCTTTTTTAATGTAAATTGATTGACTTATTATTAAATTTATGATAAAGTAAAAGAAAATTTATGAGAACTATAAAAAGTTTGAAAAAAGTAATATTTCATATCTATGTGTGCCTTACTAGCGGAGCGAGAAAGGAATGAATTTTATTATGAAAGAAAAAAAAGCTGAAGAAAAACTATTAGATATAAAAGGAACTTTAGGAGAATTCATTGAAGAAGAAAAGCCAGAATTATCTCAAAAAGATGCAATAAAAAATTACAAAGAAAGTAATCAAATTCCAGCCGGAAAAAAAAATAAAAAATCATTTTCTGAAGAAGATGAAGAAAATGAAGATGATGAACATCTAAAAAGAGTAAAAAAAGAACTTCTTGAATCTTTAGAAAGAGTAGATACTTTAGCTAAAAAGATTTTTGATGAAAAAGATAAAGACAATTTAAAAAATATAAAAGTAAAATCAGAAACTCAAAAATCTCAAAATAAAGAACAAGTAATAGAACAAATGAGACAAAAGCTACAAGAAGAAAAAAGTAAACAGGAAAATGATGAAAGAAGTAGAGAAGAATGAATTTATTATTAAAAGAACTTGAGAAAAGTTTGAAATTTAATGACTTTATAAAAAATATAGAAAATAAAAAAAGCCCGATAGCCATATCGGGCTTATGTGACTTTTCAATAGTATCAACAATTAGTTATATATTAGAAAACCTAAAAAGACCAATAATGTTAATAACATACAATGAAATTCAAGCACAAAAATTAGTAAGTGATTTTAAATTTTTTACAGATAAAGTAGTATTCTTACCAAAAAAAGAAATAGTAACTTATGATTATATAGCAGAAAGTAAAAATTTGCCATATGAAAGGATAGATGTATTAAATAAAATATACAAAGAACAAAATTTAATTATAGTTACATCAGTAGAAACAATTTTGCAAAAAATCATTTCAAAAGATAGTCTTTATAAAAATGTATTAAATTTTAAGGTAGGACAACAGTGTGATTTAGAAAAAGTAAAACAAAAACTTGTAGATTTAGGCTATGAAAGATTTGAATTAATTGATGGAAGAGGAGAATTTTCAATTAGAGGTGGAATAATAGATATTTCAATTAGTGACACACAAGGTGTAAGAGTTGAACTTTGGGGAGATGAAATTGATTCAATAAGATATTTTAACATAATTAGTCAAAGGTCAACAGAAAACATAGATAAGATTGAAATATTTCCAGCACATGAATATATATTAGAAAATTCGATAGATGATGTAATAAAAAATATTAGAGAAAACATCTATCATGAAAACTTAGTTGAAAAAGTAGAAAATGACATAGAACAAATAAAAAATGGCAATTATATAAGTAAGATAGATAAATATTTTAATTGTTTTTATAAAAATCAAAATACAATTTTAGAATACTTAAGCAATAAATATTTAGTTTTTGTTGATGAAATAAATAAAATTTATGGAAGAATAGAAAATGTAGAAATAAATAATGAAAATACTATAAAAGCATTAATAGAAAAAGAACGAATAGTTCTAGATGTATTAAAATGTTATCTTAATAAAGAAGATGTTGAAGTTAAGCTAAATAAAAATCAAACAGTTTATTTAGATAAATTAGATAATATATATAAAAACAGTATTGAAAAATATAACTTTAACTGTAAAGAGATAAATTATTATAAAAGTGGAATAGATTTATTTATTAATGATATAAAAAATTTTCAAAAAGAAAACAAAAAAATATATATAATAGTTGAAACCAAAGAAAAAGCTGACAAGATCCAAAAATTATTAGAAGAAAATGAAATAATGTATATTTTTCAAAAATCGATGGACCAAACAATCGTGAATAGTCGGTACTTCAGCAGTTGTAATTACACTTGGAAAAATTTCTGGAGGATTTTTTAGTTTAGAGTTAAATCAAATAGTAATTAATGCAAGTGAATTAGTAGATGCAACAAGAAAAACAAAAAAGATAAAAAATGATGTATTTAAAAATGCAGAAAAAGTTGTTTATGCAGATTTAAAAGTGGGAGATTATGTTGTTCATAGGAGATATGGTATAGGAATATATACTGGCGTAAATACAATAAAAGCAGATGGAATAGTAAAAGATTATATAAAAATAAAATATTTAGGTGACGATATATTATATATACCGACAAATTCTCTAGATGAAGTAAGAAAATATGTTGGCGGAGAAGAAATAAATTTAAAGCTAAATAAATTAGGTTCAAAAGACTGGGAAAAAACTACTGCTAAAGTAAAAAATAATCTAAAAGCAGTTGCAAAAGAATTAATAGAACTTTATGCAAGGCGTGAAAAAGCAAAGGGTTTTGCATTTAGTAAAGACGGAGAATTTCAACATCAATTTGAAGAAAAATTCCCATATGTTGAAACAGATGATCAGTTGCGTTGCATAGAAGAAGTTAAAAAAGATATGGAAAATGAAAAACCAATGGATAGACTTCTTTGTGGAGATGTTGGTTATGGAAAAACAGAAGTTGCAATAAGAGCAGCATTTAAAGCTGTAATGGATCAAAAACAAGTTATTTATTTAGTACCAACTACTATTTTAGCAAATCAACAATATGAAGAATTTAAAGATAGAATGAAAGATTATCCTATAGGAATAGAATTACTAAATAGATTTAAAACTAAGAAAGAACAACAAGATATTTTAAGAAAATTAGAAATTGGAGAAACAGATATTTTAATTGGAACTCATAGAATTTTAAGTAAGGATGTGAAATATAAAAATTTAGGATTATTAATAATAGATGAAGAGCATAGATTTGGAGTTAAAGCAAAAGAGAAAATAAAGGAGCTTAAAAACAATATAGATGTACTTACAATGACTGCAACACCAATTCCAAGAACATTACATATGTCAGTTGTTGGTATGAGGGATATGTCAGTTATTTATGAACCACCACAGAATAGAAAACCCGTTCAAACTTATGTGTTAGAATATGATAAAGAAGTTATAAAAGAAGCAATTACCAGAGAAATTGAAAAGGGAGGGCAAGTATTTTATTTATTTAATAATGTTGAAGGAATCGAGAAAAAAGCCTTGGAAATTAAAGATTTAGTAGAGGAAGCAAATGTTTCTTATGCACATGGTAAAATGTCAGGAACAGAGCTTGAAAATATAATGCAAAATTTTGTTGATGGTAAAAGCAATGTGTTAGTGTGTACAACAATATTAGAATCAGGAATAGATATACCTAATGCAAATACTATTATTGTAGAAAATGCTGATAGATTAGGACTTGCTCAATTATATCAAATAAGAGGAAGAGTGGGGCGTTCAGATAAACAAGCATATGCTTATATAACATATAGGAGAGATAAAACGCTATCAGAAGTAGCTGATAAAAGATTAAAAGCAATAAAAGAATTTACTGAATTTGGTTCTGGTTTTAAAATTGCTATGCGAGATTTAGAAATTCGTGGTGCTGGTAGTTTAATGGGAGAAATTCAACATGGTCATATGGAACAGATTGGTTATGATATGTATTGTGAATTATTAAATCAAGTTGTAAAGGAAATTAAGGGTGAAGAAATAATAGAAGAGGTTGATGTACAAATAGATTTAGATGTAACAAGTTATATACCAGATGACTATATTGAAAATTCTAGTTTAAAAATTGAAGTTTATCAAAATATAGCACTTTGTAAGAATGAAGACGATATTCAAAATGTTACAGATGAGATTATAGATAGATATGGAAGTATGCCTTATGAAGTAGAAAATTTATTAGATATAGCAAGAATTAAAAATTTATCTAGAGAAAAATTTATTTTAAAAGTTTCTCAAAAACGTGATAATATAATTTTTTATTTTGATAAAATTAAATTTAATTTTGATATAATTGAAAAATTATTAAAAATTTTTAGAAATAGAATTAAATTCTCTCCTTCACAAGAACCATATATTACATTTAAAATTTTAGATTTAAAGAATATTTTGGGAGAATGTAAAGAGTTTTTAAGTAAGTTATAATAAATAAAAGATGTATAATTATTAACTCTGAATAATTTTTAAAGTAAATATAAATAATAAATAAAAGAAAGTTTGAAAAGGTGAAAAAATGACTATTACAAGTAAAGATAATGAAACTATAAAACATATAAAAAAATTAAAAGAAAAAAAGTATAGAGATGAATATAGTGAATTTATTATTGAAGGAATAAGAATGATAGAAGAAGCATTGATAGAAAATGCTAATATAAAATCTGTTATTATTTGTGATGATTGTAAATCTGCACGGTGTAATTTCAAGCGAATTAATGTATGAAATTGCAAAATTTGATTGTATATATGTATCAGAAAAAATATTTACTACAATAACTGATGTAACTAATCCGCAAGGAATTATGGCTATTATAGAAAAACCTCTAAATAAAGATATTGCAATTGATTATAATGAAACGAATTATTTAATTCTTGATAATATTCAAGATCCAGGTAACATGGGAACAATATTAAGAACAGCCGATAGTTTGAATTTTAAACAAATAATTGTTTCAAAAGGAACTGCAGATGTATATAATCCTAAAGTTGTAAGATCTACAATGGGAGCAATTTTTAGAGTAAAAGTGATTGAATCAGATAATTTAGTAAAAACTATAAAAGATATGAAAAAACATAAAATAAAAGTTTATGCAACTGATTTAGAAACGAAAAAAAGTATTTATGATGTTGATTATACAAAATCAGCTATTATAATTGGAAATGAAGCAAATGGGGTTTCAAAAAATGTTTTAAATGAAGCTACAGAAAAGATAAAAATTCCAATGATAGGAAAAACAGAAAGTTTAAATGCAGCAGTGGCAACTAGTATAGTATTATATGAAGCATATAGGAGTATTGGTAAAATATCATAAAAATATTTCGTTTAATAATAGAATAGATAAGTAAATAATTAATTATTTATTTATCTATTATTTATTTAATTATTAATTAATTAATTAATTAATTAATGCTTCAAGTAGTTTTGGATAAATTTCTGTTGCATTTGTATTCCAATTTTCTACTATTTTTTTTGCTTGTTCACGAGATCCAGCATGAGCCTGCAAGTCAAAAATAGTAACATTATTTTCTATTATTTTACATCTTACAGAAAAGCTTTTATCTGAAATAGGGGTGTATTCAGCTGAAATTGCAAATTTGTCTTTTATAGTTTCAAGATTTTGTTTAAATTTGCTATCGACTTCCAATTTAAGAATTCCAGGAATTATATCTATTGTAAGTTCAATAGCATTTTTACCTTCTTCTGTTATTTCATAAATTTCTAAATTTTCTTGTTCATATTTATTTATATAGTTATCTTCTAATAAATCTAATAAAAATTGTTGGAAATAGAAATAGTTCATATCCACAATAGATAAAACTAAATCTAAAAATTCATTGTGGGATATTGGTTTTCCAACTTTATTTAATATATACAAAAGCAATATTTTGCTTTCAGCTAAAGACTCATCATCTGAATTTAATTTCAATTTAACAACCTCCCTTTTTAGGATATAGCTATTATATCACAGAAAACTGAAAAGTAAATAAATTTATTGATGAATATATATGAACTGTGATAAAATGTAACTAAAATAATTGGAGGTGTATATGGAAAGTAGTAAATTTGAATGGAATTTAAAAGAAATTTTCGAAAGTGATGAAGATTTTGAAAAAGCTATAAAAGAATTGTATAGTTTGATAGAAAAAATAAAACAAAGTAAAGGAAAACTTTCAAATAGCGTAGATGAAATGTTTTTGTGTTATAAAAATTTAGAAAATGCTTTAGAAATTCATGAAAAAATATATGGATATGCAATGCTAAAATATCATCAAAATATGAGTAATCAAGAAAGTATTAAATTATTTAAAAAAGTTGAAAAAATATCAACTGAATTTGCAGAAGCAGAAAGCTTTATTTCTCCAGAGATAAGCAAAATAGATGATGTAAAATTAGAAGAGTATCTAAAAGATGATAGGATGAAAGAATATGAAAAAAGCATAAGAGATATTATGAAAGAAAAAAAACATATTTTATCAGAAGAGGTAGAAGAAGTTCTTGCAAAATATTCTGAAGTATTTTCTAGTTCAGAAAATACTTATGATATTTTTACTAATACAGAATTTGATTATAAAAGCATTATTGATGATAATGGAAATGAATTAAAAATGGGCTCTGCAATGTTTTCACAATATCTTATGAGTAAAAGTGAAAATATAAGAAAACAAGCATTTGAATCAATGTATTCTATATATAAAAAACATATTAATTCAATAACAGAGATGTATTTAGCTAGAGTTAAACAGAAAGTTATTTCTAGTAAATTAAGAAAATATCAATCCTCTTTAGATTCTGCAACTAACCATGATGATTCAAATGTTCAAGTATACGAAACATTATTAAAAGAAGTAAATAAAAATTTATATTTAAATCACGAATATATTAAATTAAAAGCGAAATTACTTAATAAAAATAAGATTAATATATATGACGTATATGTTAATACTTTAGATGTAGAAGATAGAAAAATTGAATATGATGAAGCAAAACAAATTGTTTTAAATGCATTAGCTCCTATGGGAGAAGAATATGTAAGTAAATTAAAATATGCTTTCGAAAATAATTGGTTAGATGTATATGCAAAAGAAAATAAAATGAGTGGTGCTTATAGTATGGGAATTCATAGTGTACATCCTTTTGTATTATTAAATTATATTAATTCATCTAGAGATGTATCAACAATTGCTCATGAACTAGGTCATTCTATGCATAGTTATTATGCTAGTAAAAATCAAAATATTATAAATGCTAATTATACTATTATGGTTGCTGAAGTAGCTTCAACTGTTAATGAGATATTATTAGCAAACTATTTAATAAAAAATGAGAAAGATACTAGAAAGAGAATGAGTTTAATTAATGAACAATTAGATATGATTAGAGCAACTTTAATTAGACAAACAATGTTTGCTGAATTTGAAAAAGAAGTACATTATAGAATTGAAAATGGAGAAACTCTTACATCAGAAATTTTAAATAATATATATTATAGTTTAGTAAAAAAATATTTTGGTGAAGCTACAATTGTTAATGAAGATATTAAGTATGAATGGGCAAGAATTCCACATTTTTATAGCTGTTTTTATGTATATAAATATGCTACAGGAATAACTTCAGCTATAGTTATTGCAAGCAAAATATTATCAGGAGAAAAAGGATATGTTGAAAAATATATTAATATGTTGAGTCAAGGAGGCTCAAAAGATTCATTAACATTACTTAAAATGGTAGATGTTGATTTAG
This sequence comes from uncultured Clostridia bacterium, assembly GCA_947594985.1. Taxonomy (GTDB): domain Bacteria; phylum Bacillota; class Clostridia; order TANB77; family CAG-508; genus Scatovivens. Next base: position 14,236 of record CANQEK010000013.1, on the reverse strand, counting down.
AAAAAGAAGAAACTTATGAAACTGCTTTTAAGTATTTTGAAAAAAATTTAGAAGAATTAAAAAGTTTAATAAATCCTTAAAATTCACACAAAAAACATAATATTGTTATATAAAGAATTTGGAAAAGTATTTATTGTAAAGTTATGGAGGAATTATATGGGAGACTTAACTGTTTTAGTTGTAGATGACGAATCTAGAATGAGAAAATTAATCAAAGATTTTTTAATACAAAAGAACTATAATATTTTAGAAGCAGAAGATGGAGAAAAAGCTTTAAAAGTTTATGAAGAAAATAAGGAAAGAATTGATTTAATTTTGCTTGACGTTATGATGCCTAAGCTTGATGGGTGGTCTGTTCTTAGAAATATACGTCAAGAAAATAAAAAATTACCTATAGTAATGCTTACAGCAAGATCAGAAGAACAGGATGAGTTGTTTGGTTTCGAACTTGGAGTTGATGAATACATAACCAAACCTTTTAGCCCTAAAATATTGGTTGCTAGGGTAGAAGCAATATTGAAAAGAGCTAAGCCTGAATCAAAAGAACTAAAAAGTTATGATGGAATTGTTATAGATAATGAGGGGAGAACAGTTACAGTAGACGACAAACCAATAGAATTAAGTTTTAGAGAATATGAATTATTAAAATACTTATTAGACAATGAAAATATAGCTTTATCAAGAGATAAAATATTAAATACAGTTTGGAATTATGATTATTATGGTGATTCTAGAACAATTGATAGTCATATAAAAAAGATTAGACATAAATTAGGTAAAAAAGGAAAACATATTCAAACGATAAGAGGTATTGGATATAAATTTGAAATAAAGTAATTATTAAAATAATATAAAAAAATTAAATTATAGTAGATAAAATAATATAAATTATGGGGAAATATAAATGATAAAAAAGGATTTATTTAAATCAGTAAGAGTAAAATTGTTTCTTACATTGTGTGTAGTAATTCTTATGATTATTTTCTTTTTTATAATAATTAATAATGCTGTATTAGAAACTATATATTATTATTCAAAAAAGGAAAATTCTTTAAATGTATATAATTATATAAATGAAAACATTCCAAAGACGATTAAAGACGAAGAAAAAGAAAAATATAATTTAGAATTAGAGAAAATATCTGTTAATAATAATTTTGAAATTTTAATAATGAATCAGGAAGAAATAGTTTATGCTACGAATAAAAATTTTGTGTCTGAGTTTGGAAGTATTAATGATATAACTTATGATGTTAAATATAGTATTTTTAATAGATCTGATATTATGTATTCAAAAGGTAATATTAATATTAGAAAAATAGTTGATAAAAAGACAGATATAAATTACATTTTATTAAAAGCAAAATTACAAAATGAAAATGATGTTTATATAAGAATTCCTATTACACCTATTAAAGATAGTGTTGATATATCTAACAGATTTATATATGTTATGGGATTTGCGGCTATAATATTGGGTGCTGTAGCAATTACTTTTATTACACAAAAATTTACTAAACCAATAGAAGAATTAAATGATATAGCTAATGAAATGAGTAATTTAAATTTTAAAAGAAAATACAGAATTAATGATAGTGGTGATGAAATTGATGAATTAGGAAAAAGTATAAACACTTTATCAGATAAATTAGAAGATACTATAAATAAACTTAAAATTAATAATTCAGAATTGGAAAAAGATATAGAAACAAAATCTAAAATAGATGATATGAGAAAACAGTTTATATCAGATGTTTCTCATGAACTCAAAACTCCAATAGCTTTAATACAAGGGTATGCAGAAGGTCTTGTGGAAAATGTTAATACAGATGAAGAAAATAGAAAATTTTATGCAGAAGTTATTTTAGATGAAGCTGATAAAATGGATAAGTTAGTTAAAAGATTATTAGAATTAATGAAACTAGAATATGAAGATAGAGAATTTAATGATAAAAAATTTGATATAGTAGAATTAATTAACTCAGTAATAAAGAATTCTAGAGTATTATTAGATGAAGAAAAAATAGATGTAGAATTTAATGAGGAAAGTCCTATATATGTATATGCTGACGATTTTTATATTGAGCAGGTAGTAACAAATTATTTCACAAATGCTGTAAAAAATGTGGATAAAGTAGATGGAATAAAGATGATAAAATTTTCAATAAAAAAGAGTAAAGAAGACGGAAAATTAAAAATTAGCGTTTTCAATACAGGTAAAAAAATTGAAGAAGAAGACTTAAATAGAATTTGGACTAGATTTTATAAAGTAGATGAATCTAGAAATCGTTCAAAAGGTGGAACTGGAATAGGATTAGCTCTTGTTAAAGCAATCATGACAAAATATAATAGTAGTTATGGAGTAAAAAACAAGAAAAATGGCGTTGAATTCTATTTTGATATATTAGAAGCAAAATAAAAAATAAGTTTAAAATATTAATATAGATAAATAAAAATTTGTGTATGAAATTAATTTTATACACAAATTTTTATAATATTTTTCAAAAATTAAAATTTACAAAAGCCTTTTTATAGGATGTATTTTTGATTTAAAATAAATTCTCTTTTTTTAAAAAAAGTATTTACAAAATAAAAAAAGTGTAGTAATATAAATCAAAATTTATTTCAATAAATTTTATTATACTAGAAGATTAAGTTTTTTTACTTATTTTTCTAATATAAATTCTATGGTCAATTCAGACTAAAAAAATCAATTTATTAAATTTAATAATGAAAAGAGGTGATAACTTGTTTTAGCTATACAAAATTTAATGTAAATGTAATATCACTTGTTTTTAGCATTGCTATAATATTTTTAATTAGCATAATATTAAGACCATTTAATAAATTTACTTTAAATGCTGGAGTTCAAGGATATTACAATAGTTCAAATGATGAAATAAATATTTCTAATAAGGAAATAGAAAATACAAAAGAAGTAATAGATTCTAATGTTTGGCAATTAGAGATTCCTAAAATTAATTTAAAAGCTAATATAGCAGAAGGAACTACAAATGAGGTATTAAATAATTTTATAGGACATTTTACAGAAACACCTAAAAGTAATGGAAATATTGGCTTAGCCGCTCATAACAGAGGATATCAAGTAAACTATTTTGAGAAAATTAAAGAATTAGAATTGGGAGATGAAATTTTTTATACTTATGAAGAAATAAAGAAGAAATATGTAATTACTTTAAAATCTATTATAAAGGATACTGATTGGAATAATTTACAAAATACTGAAGATAACAAAATAACTCTTATAACTTGTGTCGAAAATATGCCAGAATATAGAAGATGTATACAAGGTATAGAAGTTACAAATTAAAATTTGGTTATAGATTCCAATATAAATCTAAATATAAAAAAAGGAGAAAAACTGAACAAATCAGTTTAGAATTATATATGAAAAAAATTACAATTACATTATTATTGTTTTTAATAATAATTAATAGTTTGTCTTATTGTTTTGCTTTTGATATAGGTACAAAAGATTTAATATCATTAGGAGAATGTGAGAGGTTACTTACACATGATGGAATTCCTGTTAAAACAACATATGTTGTATATCAAAAAGATGGAATTAATTATCCAGCATATTGTTTAGATAAGGATTTACCAGGAATAGAAGCTGGATCATATAGTGTAAATGGTTCGAGTAAGTTACAAAATGTGGAAGTATGGAGAGCTATAATAAATGGTTTTCCTTATAAATCAATTGCAGAATTAGGAGCTGCTAATGAACAAGAGGCTTTTACAGCAACAAAACAAGCTGTTTATACAATGTTGTATGGTAGAGATACTTCTTCTTATGGAGCTGTTAATTCAGACGCTGGAAGAAGAACGTATCAAATTTATTTAAATATAATTAATAGTGCTAGAAATTCAAATGAAAATATTATAAATGATTTACAAGTTTCAATTTCTTCAAATAGTGAAAATTGGGAAATTGATTCATTTAATAAAAATTATGTTAGTAAAGTTTATAAATTAAATTCTAACATTAATCTTGGAAATTATAAAATTGAATTACAAGGTGAAATTCCGGAAAATACAATTATAACTGATATGAATAATAATACTAAAAATACATTTAATATAGGAGAAAATTTTAAAATTTTAATACCTATTCAAAAATTATTGAATAGTGGAAAATTTACAATAAGAGCACATTCTAATTTACAAACAAAGCCAGTTGTATATGGAAGTACTACTGTGCCTGGTCGACAAAACTATGCTTTAACAGGATATATGTATGAGGAAAAAGATGCTACATTAGAAGAACAATATTTTAAAAATATTACAAAAATAATTGTTATAAAAAAAGAATATGGAAATGAAAAAAGATTAAATGGTGTAAAATTTAATTTATTAGATGCTGATAAAAAAATTGTTAAAGAAAATTTAATTACAGATGAAAATGGTGAAATAGTTCTTGAAAATATGGTACCAGGTTTTTACTATCTTCAAGAAACTGAAACTTTAGAAAATTATAATTTATATACAGATTTAATAGAAATTAAATTAGATTTAAATGAAGAATTTCAAGCTACAGTAAACAATACTTTAAAAACAGTAACAGAAATAGATAAAAATTTTGAAAAAGTAGAAGTAAAACCTACATTTGAAGAAACAATTTATAATGCTAAAACAACTGTAAAAAAATTACCTGTTACAGGATGTTAGATTTATAATATTTAAAATTGAAAAATATTCTAATATTATTCTAATATAAAGTATAAAGCGAAGATGTTATATTATATAAATTATAATATAAACTCTTCGCTTAAAATCATTTTAAATTTCTAGTATTAATTTTGCTTTTTTTATATCTTCTTCTGTTGGAGGTGAAACATTCTCTAATTCATATACATCACCAAGTTCTTTCCATTTGAATTTTCCTAAATCATGATATGGTAAAATTTCAACTTTTTCTACATTTTCTAAAGAATCTATAAATTTTTTTAATTTTTGTAAGTCAAATTTATCATCTGTGTATTTAGGTATTAAAACTTGTCTTATCCAAACTGGAATTTTTAAATTACTTAAATATCTTGCAAAATCTAAATTGTTTTTATTTGAAAAGCCTGTAAGATGTATAGCTTTTTTTTCATCTATATGTTTTATATCTAATATTACTAAATCTGTATATTTAAGTAATTCTTTAATTTGTTGTGAAATTGGAAGGCTTCCAGCTGTATCTAATGCAGTATGAATTCCTAAATTTTTTAATTCTTTAAATAATTCTGTAACAAATTCTGCTTGAAGAAGTGGTTCCCCACCAGAAACGGTTACACCTCCACCAGAATTATCCATATAAGATTTATAATTTAGAATTTCTTTAATTAGTTCAGGTACAGTTCTTGTAGTTCCAGAATGTAAATTCCATGTGTCACGATTATGACAATATTTACATTTAAGAGTACAACCTTGCATAAAAATTACAAAACGAATTCCTGGGCCATCTACTGTTCCAAATGTTTCTATTGAATGAATTTTTCCGTTCATAAAGTTCTCCTAATTAATACTATCTAATAGTTTCATGTATTGTTCTATTTATAACGTCTAATTGTTGTTCTCTAGTTAATTTTGTAAAATTAACTGCATATCCAGAAACTCTAATTGTAAGTTGAGGATATTTTTCTGGATGTTCCATTGCATCTTCTAATAATTTTCTATCAAAGACATTTACATTTATATGATGGCTAAATCTTGCAAAGTATCCATCAAGTAATGCTGTTAAGTTTGATATTCTAGACTTTTCATCTTTACCAAGTGCTTTAGGTACAATAGCAAATGTATAAGATATTCCATCTTCAGCGTGTTTATATGGAAGTTTTGATATAGTATTTAGTACTGCTAGAGCACCATGAGTGTCTCTTCCATGGATAGGATTTGCTCCAGGTCCAAAAGGAGCACCATCTTCTCTTCCATCAGGAGTATTGCCTGTGGCTTTTCCATAAACAACATTAGATGTGATGGTTAATATTGACATTGTTTGTTTAGCATTTCTATATGTTGGTTGTTTTTTTAATTTATTCATAAACATTTTTACAATTTCAACAGCTATTTGATCAACTCTATCATCATCATTACCATATTTTGGAAAATCACCTTCAATTTTATAATCTATTGCTAGTCCAGTATCATCTCTTATAACTTTAACTTTTGCATATTTCATAGCAGAGAATGAGTCGGCAACAATTGATAAACCAGCTATTCCACAAGCCATTGTTCTTAATATATCTTTATCATGTAGTGCCATTTCTAATTTTTCATAGCAATATTTATCGTGCATATAATGAATTATATTTAAAGCATTTATATAAACTCTAGCAACCCAATCACACATTTTATCAAATTTTTCCCAAACTTCGTCATAATCTAAATATTCTGAAGTAATAGGTAACATTTTATCTGTAATTTGTTTACCTGATTTTTCATCTCTACCACCGTTAATAGCATATAGTAATGTTTTAGCTAAATTTGCTCTTGCACCAAAAAATTGCATTTGTTTACCAATTCTCATTGCAGAAACACAACAAGCGATTCCATAATCATCTCCCCAATAATCTCTCATTAAGTCATCATTTTCATATTGGATAGAACTTGTATTAATTGATAATTTAGAACAATAATCTTTAAATCCTTTTGGTAATCTTGTAGACCATAAAACTGTTAAGTTTGGTTCTGGAGCAGGACCAAGTGTTTCAAGAGTATGCAATATTCTGAAAGAATTTTTTGTAACTAATGTTCTACCGTCAATTCCCATACCACCAATGCTTTCAGTAACCCATACAGGATCACCACTAAATAATTCATCATATTCAGGAGTCCTTAAAAATCTAACCATTCTTAATTTCATTACAAAGTGATCCATTATTTCTTGTGCTTCTTTTTCAGTTAATAGACCTGATTTTAAATCTCTTTCAAAGTAAATATCTAAGAAAGTTGCTGTTCTACCAAGACTCATTGCGGCACCATTTTGTTCTTTTATTGCACCTAAATATCCAAAGTAAGTCCATTGAACAGCTTCTTTAGCATTTGATGCTGGTTTAGAAATATCAAAACCATATTTTTGTGCCATAACTTTTAATTCTTGAAGTGCTAATATTTGATCTTGATGTTCTTCTCTTTCTTTTATTAATTCTTCAGTTATATTGTTAAAAGCTAAATTGTCAAAATCTTTTTTCTTTTCTTCTATTAAAAAGTCAACACCATAAAGGGCAACTCTTCTATAATCACCAATTATTCTTCCACGACCATAACCATCTGGTAGACCTGTTATCAAGTGTGAACTTCGAGCTGCTCTAATTTCTGGGGTATATGCCATAAATACACCATCATTATGTGTTCTTCTGTAATTATGGTAAATATCTTCGATTTTATCTGATACTTTTCTTCCATAAGCACTACAAGATTTTTCAACAATTCTAATACCACCATTTGGCATAATAGCTCTTTTTAAAGGTTTATCTGTTTGGAAACCAACAATTTGTTCTAATTCTTTATCTAAATATCCTGCATCATGACTAGAAATTGTAGATGCAATATCTTCTGATATATCTAAAACGCCACCAGCGTCTCTTTCTTTTTTATATAAATCCAAAACTTCGTCCCAAAGTTTTTTAGTTCTTTCTGTAGCATCTGATAGGAAAGATGAGTCACCTTCATATGGAGTATAGTTTTTTTGAATAAAATCTCTTACATTTATTTCATTTTCCCAAGAGCCTGAGTTAAAATTTTTCCATTGTTCAAATTTCATAATATCCTCCTTTTGTATTAAACAAAATAATTTTATATTTACTTTGTTCAAAATTTATTTAAATTATTAGTTAATTATTCTAACATAATTAGTAAATAATTCAATATGTAAATATTTAAATTGTGCAAAAATTGTTGTAGTGTTAGTGATGTAAAAAATATAAATATATAAATTATTATTCCTCTAATATATGCAATTTATTATATAATTTATTTGATATTATATAACAGTTGTCAAAGTAATGACGATAATTTTATGAAATATATATTGTAATATTTATTGAAATGTATTGTTAAAAATACTATAAAATATCATAATAATTCATTAATTGACATTAAAATTTTTTAAATATATAATTATAGAAAATATTGGAAAATTATAAAAAAGAAGGTGAAAAAAATGAAAATAATATTAGCTTCACAATCACCAAGAAGAGCAGCTTTATTAGATTTAGCCAAAATAGATTTTGAAGTTTTACCAAGTGAATATGAGGAAAAAATAGATGAAAACTTAGATATAGAAGAAGTATCTCAAAAATTAGCTTATGGTAAAGCATTAGATGTTTTTAATAATACACAAGGAGATAGAGCAATAATCGGAGCTGACACAATAGTAGTAAAGGATAATAAAATATTTGGAAAACCTAAAGATAGAGTACAAGCAATTAAAATGCTAAAAAGTTTACAAGATGATGTGCATACTGTATATACTGGTTTAGCTATTATAATAGAAGAAAAAGGTGAATATAAGGAATATAAGGAAGTTGTAAAAACAGATATAACAGTAAACAAAATGACGGATGAAGAAATTATTGAATATGTGGATTCTGAAAATCCATATGATAAAGCAGGGGCTTATGCAATTCAAAGCAGTTTTGCAAAATTTATTGACGAAATAGAAGGAAATTATATGAGCGTAATAGGACTCCCAATAGACAGGGTGTATAGAATTTTAAAAGAAAATGAAATAATATAAATATTATTTTATCAAATATTATTTTAAATACTCTTTTACAGTATCACATTATTTGTCTAGAATGTTAGCTACATGATTTAACAATAAATAATAATTTAAAAAATTCAATATAATTTTATTGTTTCTTGTAGATACCTGAAAATATATGTGTTATAATAACAAAAGTTAAAGGAGAAGAAATGAATTTAAATATTGTTTTAGTAGAGCCAGAAATTCCTCAAAATACTGGAAATATTGCAAGAACTTGTGCCGCAATTGGTGCTAAATTACATTTAGTATATCCTCTAGGATTTTCAATTTCAGAAAGAGAAGTTAAAAGAGCAGGATTAGATTATTGGGACAAATTAGAAATAGAAGAACATATAAGTTTTAAAAAATTTTTAGAAAAATATAAACCAGAAGAAAAAGATATGTTTTTTATTACAACGAAAGGAAAAAAAGCTTATTCAGAAGTAGATTATTCAAAATATAATGAAATATTTATTTTATTTGGTAAAGAAACAAAAGGATTACCAGAAGATATCCTAAAAAAATATATAAATAAAACATTAAGAATACCTATGAGATCTACAATCCGTTCTTTAAATTTATCTAACTCAGTAGCTATTTTAGCATATGAAGTTTTTAGACAATGTAATTTTTGTGGTTTAGAGGAAATAAGTTCATATTTTGACTAATGCTCTTGAAAAAATCAATATAAAGGTTTATGGGTAACCTTTTAAAAACCTAAATATATTATACAAGGAATGAAGTAAAAAATGAAAAAAATACTTGCAATATTAATGTTATTTGTACTTTTATCATTTATACTATTAACTTTTTCAGGTTGTACATTTAAAATAGAAACTACTGATAATAGTGTATCAGCTTCTGTTGATGAGGATACAACTCAACAAGTAGATAATATAATAGATTGGATTAAACAAAGACTAAAGCGAGTATTTAAAACTGATTCAGAATCAGATTCTAATCCTATTATAGAAGAAAATCGTTCTGGAGAAAGAATATAATTTTTTTATATGATAAAATTTTAAACAAAATACAGAAAGGAATAAGATTAAAATGAAAAAAGTATTTATATTTACAGTTTTTTTAATTTTGACAGTTTCACTATTTTTATTAACAGGATGTGCAGATAATACATCAAATAATACAAGTGAAAATAATACAATAAACAAAACAACAAATACTAGTCAAAATACTACAAAAACTTCTTCAAGTGAGAAAGAGGTGAATTATGAGGAAAATGCTATCAAGCAAATGGCTATGCCAAACGAAGGTGATACTATAGCAATTTTCCATATAAAAAATTTTGGAGATGTAAAAGTTAAATTTTTCCCTGAAATAGCACCTAAAGCAGTTGAAAACTTTACTACTCATGCAAAAAATGGTTATTATAATGGGTTAACATTCCATAGAGTAATAGAAGATTTTATGATACAAGGTGGTGATCCTGAAGGAAAAGGAACAGGTGGAAAAAGTATATGGGGAGAAGGCTTTGGAGTAGAACTTGATGATAGTTTAGTTCCATATAGAGGTGCATTATGTATGGCAATGTCATCTTTACCTAACAGTATAGGAAGTCAATTTTTTATAGTTCAAGCAAATTATTCACAGGATATGGAGAATATGTTAAAAAGCTATAATTATCCAGAAGGATTATTAAATCAGTATAAAAAATATGGAGGATATTTGAGTCTTTATAACCAATATACTGTTTTTGGTCAAGTATATGAAGGTATGGAAGTTGTTGATAATATTGTTAAAATTGATAAAACAATGTCATCAAGTGGTGAGTTAAGTGTACCGGTAGAAGATGTTATAATTGAATCAATAGAGGTTTCCACTTATAATGCTCAACAATAAAATATATTAAGTGCTAACAAAATGTTAGTACTTTTTCTTATATAAAAGGAGATAATCAATGTATAGAGATTTTAAAATAGATGAAGATATAATAAAAGTTGCTCAAGAGGTAGAAGAAGAATTAAAACCAATATTTGAGAAATATAATAATAACTGTTTAAAATCTAGTATAAAAGTTTTAAAGGCATTTCAAAATAATAAAGTGTCTACAACTGATTTTAATGAAGTTACAGGATATGGGTATTATGATGGTGGTAGAGAAAAATTAGAAAAAATTTATGCTCAAATTTTTGGTGCAGAAGATGCGTTAGTTAGACCACAAATTATGTCTGGTACACACGCATTAACAATAACTTTTTTTGGTTTATTAAAATATGGAGATACACTTCTTAGTATTTCAGGTGAACCGTATGACACATTAAAAAGTGTGATTGGAATTTCAGGAAATAGTGAAAATTCCTTAATTAAGCATGGAATTAAATATGAACAAATAGAACTTTTAAATGATGATTTTGATTATGAAAAAATAATAAATCGAGTAAGACAAGGAAATATTAAATTAATTGAAATACAGCGTTCGAGAGGTTATTCTAAAAGAAAAAGTTTAAATATTGAAAAAATAGAAAAAATTATTGCCAAAATTAAAGAAGTAAATAAAAATGTAATAATAGTAGTTGATAATTGTTATGGAGAATTTGTTGAAGAAAAAGAACCTACAGAGGTTGGAGCAGATATTTTTGTAAGCTCTTTGATGAAAAATTTAGGTGCTGGAATTGCAACTAGTGGAGGCTATGTTGTAGGAAGAAAAGATTTAATATATCTTATATCAGAAAGATTAACTTCACCATGTATTGGTAAAGATTTAGGTGCTAATTTTAATCAATTATTATCTTATTACAAAGGAATTTTTATGGCACCAGCAGTTGTAGAGGCTTCTTTAAAAACAATGACTTTTGCTAGTAGAATGTTAGAAAGATTTGGATTTAGTGATGTAAGTCCTAAATATAATGAAAAAAGAGCTGATATAATTCAAACAATTGAATTAAAATCAGAAGAAAAATTAATAAAATTTTGTCAAGGAATTCAGAGAGGTTCTCCAATTGAGTCGTATGTTACTCCAATACCTGATGACATGCCAGGCTATCAACATAAAGAAATAATGGCAGGTGGTAGTTTTACACCAGGTGCAACAATAGAACTTAGTTGTGATGGACCACTATGTGAACCGTATACAGCATATATGCAAGGTGGATTGACATATGAATATGGAAAATTAGGTATAATGGTAGCAATACAAAATATGTTAAAATAATAAATAATAGTATCTTTATAAAACTTATAAAATTATAAAAAAATAATAATAAAAATATTTATTATTATTTTTTTATAGAACCTATGAGCCACTATGTTTATAATCCCTTAAAAACCAAAAAAGAATTAATAAATTACGTTTGACAAAAATTAATATTAAGATTAAAATTATTTTGTGAAATTATACAAGAAAAAATGATAAATTTAGCATTTTAGGTTGATATTTTCTTTTAAATATAGTATTATATTATATGTAAAATATTGAAAAAATTAACCTAAAGGAGGTTTTTTATAAATTATGTTAAAAAAGGTATTAGTAGTTGCAGTATTATTTCTAACATTTGTTGGTATATTTTCGTTTTTTTCAAACGTATTTGCTGTTACGGGAAATGAAGTTTTAAACTCATCACAAGCAACAGAGTTGGTAGAAATAAAAGAATCAGCAAAAGGACGATTAGCAGAATATATTGAAAAATATGGCTCTACACCATATGGAGTAGCAGCATATGTACTTAATATTGTTAGAATTTATAGTATACCATTTTGTTTTATGGGTATAGCTATTGGTTCTATTTTTCAATATGTTTTAGGAATAAGAAAATTAGATGTTAGAGACAGAGGTTTTAAAATGATTATTACTTTTGTGACAATTTTATTAATATGCCAAGTATTACCATTAATTTTTGCTATTGTAGTAAATGGTTGGAGGGGTTAAACAAATGAAAGTTTTATTTGCGGTTAGTAGCGAAAGTATTTCTGAAGCTATAGTAAAAAAATATCAAAAAGAATATAAGGAGATTCTTTCTTATAAAAATGTATATTATTTTAACGCAATATTAAAAGAGATACAAAAAGATAAAAGCTATGATAGAATAGTTATAAGTGAAGATTTAGAGTCGTTTTCAAATAATAATTATGATGCAATAGATAAGTTCATTTTTGAAAAACTTGATGATATTAGCGATGAAGCTCAAGATATTGATGGAAATGAAACATCAATTATTTTGATATGTTCTGATAGGAGAACAAAAGGAACATCATTTTTAGTTAAACTTTTTGGTATAGGAATTTATAATGCTTTACTAGGAACAGAAAGAAGTATTGAACAAGTATGTAAGCTAATAAGTAAACCAAGAGTTAAAAAAGAAGCAAAAATTTATTATAAAATTGATTCTGAAGATGTAAATTATAGTAATAAAAGCGGTGAAGAAGTTAGTGAAGTAGAAATTCAAAATATTTTAATCCATTTTAAAAAACTTGGAAAAAATACAGATAAATTTGCAGATAGTTTTAATAATATTGCTTCACAATATACTGATGAACAACTAAAGATAATAATTAATTGTTTACCCAATAATGTTAGAAGTGTTTTGGAAAACGATTGTAAAAAATATCAAGAATTAACAGATAATGGTGTTGTACAAAGAGTTAATACACAAAGTAAAAGAAATCAGGAAGCAGCACAAAAAGTAGGGGTAAAAATAGGAATCATAGAAAATAAAATTGGTCAAAGTAAAATGTCTGGACCTATAGTAATACCGTCATCAGTTAAAACAGCTAAAAATCATGGACCAGTTCAAGAAAAAAAAGTTGAATCAACAATAAAAATTCCTAAAATAGATGATATATCAGAACATACAAATAAAAAAGTAGTAAAAAAAGTTTCAAAAGAGAAAAATGATTCAATAGTAAAAAATAAAAATACGCAAGAGGTATCTAATAAAGTGAAAAAAAATTTAAATAGTGAAAATAATGAAAATATAAAGAAAAAAACAAAAGAAGATGCGCAAATAATAAAAAAAGATGGAAAAACTTTAAAGAAAAAAGTTAAGAGTGAAGAAGTGTCTTCAAAATTAGATAAAGAAAAAAATATACAGGATCCTAAAAAAGATTCTAAAAAAGTTAAAGTAAAAAAGAAAGTACCACCTCTAGAAATTAATAAAAAGGATTTGTTAGAAGATGAAGATATAGATGAAGATGTATTTTTACCAGGATTAGACGACGATACGGATTTATTAGAAAAAAGAAAAAATGATATTATTGACGACGAAGACGACTTTTTACCGGGATTAGATGATGAAGATGAAGAAGAAATTGAAAATGAAGAAATAGAAGATGATGACGAAGATGAGATAGAAATAGATGACATAGATGATATAGACGATATAGAAGAAGACGAGGATGATGTATTACCGGGCTTAGATGATGAAGATGAAGAAGAAATTGATAATGAAGAAACAGAAGATGATGACGAAGATGAGATAGAAATAGATGACATAGATGATATAGACGATATAGAAGAAGACGAGGATGATG
>CANQEK010000012.1 GCA_947594985.1 uncultured Clostridia bacterium | reverse complement strand
ATGACGAATTAATAGATGTTAGAATGACAGATGGACAAGATAATGTTGTTTTAGTAACTAGAAAAGGATTAAGTATTACATTTGATGAAAAAGATGTAAGACCTGTAGGTAGAACAGCGCAAGGTGTAATTGGAATGAGGTTAGATGATAACGATTACGTAATTGGTATGGAACCAATTATTGCAGGAAGTAAAGCTACATTACTTGCTATTACAGAAAATGGTTTTGGTAAAAGAACAGAACTTGATGAATATAGAGTACAAAATAGAGGAGGACGTGGAGTAATAACTTATAAAATTACACCAAAAACAGGAGAAGTAGTAGGTATTAAAATTGTGAGTGGAAAAGAAGATGTAATACTTATTACAGATACAGGAACAATTATTAGAATGAATTCTGATGAGATTAGTGTTTTAGGTAGATCTACTCAAGGCGTTACTCTAATGAGAACAAATGAAGGTAAAGTAGTAAGTATTGAAAAAATCATAGATGAAGATGATGATTACGTGATATAATTTGTTTTTGTTCTGATTAAGTAAAAGAAGAGGATATAAATGGATGTTTTAACATTAAAATCAAAAGATAAATTAGATTGCAAAATGTGTGACAAATGCTGTATATATAGAGGAGATATAAGATTAATTCCTTTAAATGTATGTAAGATAAGTAAATTTTTAAAAATTTCAATTAAAGAGTTTTTAGAAAAATATACAGATAAATTAGAATATAACAAGTTAGAAATTGTTTTAAAAGCAACTGGAAAACAAAAACAATGCATATTGTATGATAATGAAAATAAAAGATGTAGTATTCATAAAGTTAAACCAATGCAATGTGTTATGTTTCCACTCGTACCAGAAAATCTTAAAAGGGATTATTTTTATAATTCTGGTCAATGTGTATTAGATAATGCTAAGGAAATTACAGTTAATAAATGGCTTAATGGTAATAATAAAATATACAGTAGAAACAAAAAAATTTGTATGGAATGGATACAATTTATTGAGTGGGCACAAGCAGAATTAGATAAAATACCTAGTAATAAAAACAATTTAAAAAAGATAGATGAATTTTATGTAATATTATTTGAAAATTATGATTTAAAAAGATTCGATTTGAAAATGCAAATGAGAAATAATATGAGGAAAGTAGAAAAACAAATAAAACTAATGCTTAATGTAAAATAAAAAATTAATTTGAATTTTTCTTAAAATAAAAAAATAGCCTATTCCCAAAAGAATAGACTATTTTTTTAAGCATAAAAAACGTTTTATGAGGATTTTATTTTTAAATTTTAAGCTTCTTTTTTTGCTTTCTTAAAACGTAAATCGTCTCCAAAAAATCTAAGAAATCTATAACTTCCAGCTAGTCGAGAGCCAATTCTAGTTGTGTAAGTTTTAAATAATTCATCTACATTTAGATTTGTTGATATTATAGTTTTTGTTATTTTATGATTTTGATTTAAAAGACGAGTATTTATTATTGTAAATAATTCTGTTATTTTAGAATCAGTAATTTTTTCTGTTCCTAAATCATCTATTATTAATAAATCAACATTTAATATATTTTCATATAAATCTAGTCTTGTATTTTCTTTTCCAAATTTTGCTTCATTAATTTCATCAAACATTACAGGTGCAGTTTGATATAAAACTGTTTTACCGAGTTTTAAAATTTCATCTGCAATACAATTAGTTAAAAATGTTTTTCCAACGCCAGTATTTCCTGTAAAAATAAGATTTTTTTCTTCAGGATCATCAAAATTATTTATAAAATTTTTAGCTTTTTCTCTAATTATTTGAATATTTTCTCTTGGAGAAATATCTGATTTATATTTTTCTTTGTTAGGCTTATCAGAGAAAATTCTTAAATCAAAATTTGAAAAATTTTCTCTTTCCAAATTTCCCATATTAGATTTATTATATGCTATATCAAAAATTCTTTGTTTTAGGCATGTACACATTACGGAAATACCATCTTTCTCAATATAACCAGTATCTTTACACAATTTGCACTCAAAATGTGGATTAAGATAATTATTTTCCTTAGAAAGATTTTTTATAAAATCATTTTTTTCTTTTATTAAATTATTATTCTTCTTTTTTAGATTTGCAAGAAGTACAGCTTTTTCTTTAGAATCAGCCATAAGTATAGCTTTAGAAGTTTTAATTGAATTAGATGAAATTTCTTCGTCAATTTGAAGTAGTTTAGGGTTAATTTTTAATAATTCTTTTTTTCTGTAATCAGCAGCTACAATTGCTTTTGTTCTTTTTTCATCAAATTCATGTAAAACTTGCTTTAATAAAGAATTGTCCATTTAAATTTTCCTTTTAGTATTATTTAGGTTTTTTAGTTTCCTATAAACTATTAATTATCATATAATGATTCTAAATTATCAAAAGTGCTTTGAGTATATTCAAAGGCCACAGTTTCAATTTGTTTTGTTTTTTTATCTTTATCTTTTATTGATTTTAAATAAGTATTTACATCATCTACTGAATGTAAATCCTTTTTATGCCAATCTGTAAGAAGTGTATCAATATAATCAAATTTAACTCTATTATTAGCAGCAGCTTTTTTTAGAGCAATTTCTATGATATCCATAGAAAAACCATAATTTTCTGTCCACTTTACAACATCTTCTTCTTCATAAGTTGTAAGACTTCTATATAAATTTAATTTTTTTGATATTTTATTATTTAATACACTTCTTTTTTCTTGTTTTTCAAAATATTTATCTAAATCGTTAAATGTTTTTATTTTATTTTCATTCCATGCATTTGCTGTAGCTTGAATATAATTTCTATTTAATGATCTTTTGTCATACGCATAATTAAATAAAGCAAGCATGACTTGTTCATCAAATCCATATTTATTAAACCAAAAATCTATATCATTGTACCAAGAAGGTGACATTGTTCCTTGAAAAAATTGAGAATTTATATTGTCAATAGCCTTAGCTCTATATTGACTTTGAGAATTTTTAATAGCTTCTTCAGGAGATGATGTTATTTTTGGAGTATATAATTTTGAAATTTCAATTTCTTGGATATCAGCTAGACTATAGCCATCAGTTTTTTTTACTAAGATTCCTTTTTCTTCCCAATATTTAATTGCTTCTTGTACTATTGGAAAGTCTAGGTCTAGTGTTTTTGATAAATCATTAATTTTTATATCTTTATTATATTTAGATAAAAATAACATATAGAAATATACCTTTACAAAATTACTATTTGCTTCAGGTAAATATTCTGTAAAAAATATATCTGGTATCTCTGTACTAGAAAATAGAAGAGATTTATCTTTTTGTGATAGCTTCATATTCAAAAAACCCCTTTTCAAACTTAAAAATTATTTTCTTTTGTACAGTTTGAAAAGATTATATCATTTAAAATGATTAATTACAACGATTTAAAATTATTTTTTATACAAATAAATATTTTGATTTTTAAAAAATTTAAATATATATTTAAAAACTGAAATAAAACTTTCTTTATTAATTCCTAATATGCTAATTAGTAAAATAGGAAAAAATAAACATATAAATACGTAGATTTTTATATTAATATTATTAAAAAAAATATTTACTAATAAATAAAGTAAAACAGCAATAATAACATCTAATAATGCAGTAGAATATTCTATTATGCCAAATAATTTTGATTTAAAGTTATAGTTTTTAGGAAATATAAAATTCATAAGACTCCTTTTTATAAAATTAATTTGTGAATCTATTTAAACCAGTATTTATGGTCGTTGAAATTCCACCAAAAATTTCTTTGATATAGCTATTTGCCCTTGTAAGAGCATATATAATTCCTATAAAAAGTATTTTTGAAAAAACAGAATTTTGAGAAATATTAATTGAGAAAGATAAAAGTAAAATTAAAGAAATTAATATTTGAACTAATAGTAAAGATAAAAAAGTTTTTAACCATGCTCTAAAAAACCATTCTGAAGAATTAGTAATTAAACTTAGAAAAGCAAAAGGACTTAAAAGTATAAAGATTTGAACCATTATATATCTTAAAGAATAAGTAAAAACTAGATTTATTAATCCAAAACTAGTGAATGATTTTATTATTCCGTCAAATGAGAATATATTAAAGTTTTCATTTGAGAGATAAATACTTTTATTAATGTTATCTATAAAGCATGAAAAGTTTATATTAGAATTAAATAATTCTTTGCCTATATTTGATATGCAATTTGTAATTATTGAAATAATATTAATTATTTGTTCACATATCCATAAAGAAGAGTTCATAATAGCTATAAAAATTATTGTTTTAAAAATAAATTGTTTTGGCGAATCAATTTTTGAATATGTTAAATGTGAAATAAGATAATTTATAGAATAGTAAATTATAAAGCCTAATACTAAACTGTTACATATTAATAAAATACCATTTGAGCTTGAAGTTCCTAATATTTTTTGAAATGAAGTATTAGAAAATAAATTTGGTGATAAAAAAGTTATATCATCTAATAATGAATATATAGTGTTGTCAATAGATGAAAACATTTTTGAAAATAAATCATTAATAGAATTAAAAATAATTTCTGTTAAGTTAATAGTTTGTTCTTCCATTTTTCCAACCTAATTTTAAGATAATAAAGTTTGTAATAAAGAAAGTATTAAATCAATACAAAGAATAAATCCATAAGAAAATAAGCTACCTCTAATAAGTTTATTAGCTGTACGAATTCTTTCTTCATCACCAAAACTAAATTTTTTCATAAGTACTCCTGTTCCAACTGCAACTGCAGCTGCTGGAGTTGATATTTTTACTATGTATTTTTCTATCTTTTCAAATGCTGAGTCTAGTGTTGTAATTAATTTAGGATCAGATGCAAAAACATTTGTACTAAATGTAGTTAAAAAAAAGAAAGAAAGCATACAAGTATAAAAAATTTTAATTATTTTATTTTTCATTTTTTATCCTTTCATAAAATTTTCTTTTTCATAATATGGTATCATTTGTAATTTTTTGGGTTTTAAAATCTTTAGACCGTTAGAAATAAAAGCAAGACATTTAAAAGTTTCTAAAGATTGTGAGAAAAAATTAGTATCATATATATAGTCATTTTGGGTATATGTATTATAACTTTCTGATAAATTAGAATCTTTTGAAATTAAATTATTAGTAAATAAATTAAATTTCGTTTCTTTTGCATTTTCAGAAATTGTAGTAGAAATTTTTTCTTTTTCTTCTTTTCCTAATTGTTTTTGTGCTTCTTCTATAGTAAAAATATCATCAGTTCTGAACCATAGTTTGTTTATTAAATTTTGTAAAATTACTTTTGTTGAAGATTCATCTTTTAGAGTATTTTTTATAGAAGAATAGCTTTGAGTTGCAACAATATTTATACATTTTGCTTCTCTTGATTGTGCAAAAAAATCTGCATCTGTGCTAGTTACGTATTCATGAAATTCATCACTTATAAAAACACTTTTTCTGATATGAGAATTATTTCCTAATCTGGACATTACTTCTGTTTGAAAGTCAAGTTTTAAATACGAAGCTATAATTTTTGATAAATTTCTATATTCTGAAATATTCATATTTAAAACAACTATTTTTCCTTTTTCTAAAGTTTCTTTAAAGCCAAAAAAATTAATTTCATTTTTTGGAGGACAAAATGTTTTTGATACATTATAATCAGAAACAAAAATATTCGTGATTCTACTAATTTCTGATTTTAATATTGATATAGTTCTATTATCTAGTGAGAAAAATTCTTTTTCAAAAAAATCGATACTAGATAAAAGATTGTAGATATCTGCTTCTGACAATTTTCCTTGATTAAATAAAGACTTGACAACTAATATTTTTTCTGAGTAATATTCAGGAAACATTATTAGTTTATGAATTTCTGAAAAAGATACATATCCATTATTATATAATCTGCAAAATTTAATAGCTTCAGCTAAAATTTGTTCTACTTTGTCAAGCCAATAAGATTCTGAATTATTTGGACTAAAAAGAGTTAATATTGTTTTTAATCTGTTTGCTAAAACAATAGGTTTTAAATCAGGTTTATCTAAAGGGTTATATTTAAATTTACCAGATAAATCGATGGAAATTATATCTTCTATACGATTAAATTTTATTGCATATTCTAATACTTTTTCAAAATAGTTTCCCTTAACATCAAGAATTAACATTGGTAATTTCTCATATTTATTATTTGCTTTATATTCCATAAGTTGTTTTGTAAATGGATACATAGCAGATGAAGTTTTTCCAGTTCCAATTGTTCCGGTAATTAAAATATTTTGATATAATCCTTTTTCTGAAATAAAAACAGGATTTCCATTTGATGTGCCAATAAATAAAGATAACTCTTCATTAGTTGTTTTTGAATTATTATTTGTTTTTTTTGAAAATTTTTGAAAATTTAAAGATAGTATATTAAAAATTTTATTGAACAAAATAAAATATGATATTGAAAAACTAATTAAGTAACATTTTTTTAAAAGATTCCAAGTGTCAGGATATACTGAAACTATATCAAAAGGATGAATAGCATACGGAAAAATTAATGATTTTGCTGTAAATATTTTATTGAAAATCAAGAAAATAAGAAATATAGAAATAGGAAAAGTTATTAAAAAAAATATTATTTTCTTTATATTTTTTTTCAAAAAAACTACCCTTTATATAATTGTTTTTTCTTAATTTGCAATTTAGAACCTTGCAGATTTTGCAATAAAAGAATTTCTACTAATGAATACATTGAATAAATGATTATAAATATATTTATACCAAAACTTATGAAAAAGAGTGTAATAAGATTTTTCAAAAAAATCACCTCTTTTTTGTGAAATTTTGATTATAATACTATAATTTTTTTTAT
Source organism: uncultured Clostridia bacterium (assembly GCA_947594985.1). Lineage (GTDB taxonomy): Bacteria > Bacillota > Clostridia > TANB77 > CAG-508 > Scatovivens. The sequence continues at coordinate 16,763 of CANQEK010000012.1, read as the reverse complement.
TTGTCTATACTTTTTTAAAAAAATATGATAAAATATTTAAGTCTATATGTATGTTGTTGCTTTAAATTATAATACTAAATATAAAATAAAAGCAAATATAGAGGAAATTAATTAATAAATAAAAATTAAATTGTAAAGGAGGATATCATGATAGATAAAAATATGAAAATAGGAGATTTATTAGAAATAGCTCCAGAAAAAGCTGATATATTACTAAATGCTGGAATGCACTGTTTAGGATGTCCATCATCACAAGCAGAAACTTTAGAAGAAGCATGTGAAGTGCATGGTATAGATGTTGATGAATTAGTTAAAGAATTAAATAAGTAAAATAAAAAACTTTTCTGAAAATTATAATTTCAGAAAAGTTTTTTATTAGGAAATTAATAGTTTTATAATGAAACACTATGTATAACAATTTGTAAAACATTTATTATTATTAAATATAAAAATTTTTAAAAAAATTTCTCTTTAAAGTAAATACATAGACAATTTTAAGAAAATAATATATAATATTAGCACTAAAAAATATAAAACACAAAAAGAGAGGAAGAAACTAATGAACTTATTAGAAGGATTAAATAATAAACAATATGAAGCAGTTATTAATACAGAAGGATCATGTTTAGTGATAGCAGGTGCTGGAAGTGGAAAAACAAAAGTATTAACACACAAAATAGCTTATTTAGTTGGTGAAAAAGAAGTAAAACCTTGGAATATACTTGCTATAACTTTTACTAATAAAGCTGCTAATGAAATGAAAACAAGAGTCGAAAATTTGGTTGGAAGTTTATCAAATGATATGTGGATAGGAACATTTCACTCAATTTGCGTAAGAATATTAAGAAAACAAATAGATAGAATTGGATTTGATAGTTCTTTTATTATATTTGATACATCTGATCAAAGGACATTAATGAAAAAAATAATAAAAGAACAAGATTTAGATGATAAAATTTATACAGATAGATCTGTTCTTTATGAAATTAGTAATGCTAAAAATGAAATGGTAGATCCATCAGAATATACAGTACGTGCAAGAGGTGATTTTAGAAAAGAAAAAATTTCTGAATTATATTCTATATATCAAAAAAGATTAAAAGAAAATAATGCTATAGATTTTGATGATATAATAAATTTTACTATTAAAATATTAATGGATAATCCTGATTTATTAGAATATTACTCAAATAAATTTAAATATGTTTTGGTTGATGAATATCAAGATACTAATAAAGCTCAGTTTACATTATTAACTTTACTTGCATCAAAATATGGAAATATTACTGTTGTTGGTGATAATGATCAATCTATTTATGGATTTAGAGGTTCGGATATAACAAATATTTTAAATTTTGAAAAAGATTTTCCAGGAGCCAAAATAATAAAATTAGAACAAAATTATAGATGTACACAAAATATATTAAATGCAGCAAATGAAGTGATTAAAAATAATGAAACCAAATATGAAAAAAAATTATGGACTGAAAACATTTCAGGAAAACTTCCAAAAGTGTTTAGAGGAGATAATGAATATGACGAAGCAAATTATATTGTAAGACAAATTAATTCTTTAAAATTTGAAGAATATTATAAATATTCAGATTTTGCTATTCTTTATAGAATGAATTCTCAATCACGTAGTATAGAGGATATTTTGAGAAGAGAAAATATACCTTATAAAATAGTTGGAGGCTTAAAATTTTATGAAAGAAAGGAAATAAAAGATATTATTGCATATTTAAGATTAATACAGAATACCTCAGATAATTTAAGTTTAACAAGAATTATTAATGAACCTAAAAGAGGTATAGGAAAAACTAGTATTGATAATATAGAAAGTTTAAGTGCAACTACTGGAATTCCAATGTATGAAATTATTAAAAATGCAGATCAATATTCTTTAAATAGAGTGTACGTAAATACTAGAGATTTTATAAATATAATAGAAGAATTGAAAGATGAAAAAGATAATGTAAAAATTTCTGATTTAATTAAAGATACTTTATTAAAAACAGGGTATACAAAAGCATTAGAAGATGAAAAAACAGTTGAAGCAGAAACTAGAATTGAAAATTTAAATGAATTTTTGACAGTTGCTATAGAATTCGAAGAAGAATCAGCTGATAATTCTTTAAGTGATTTCTTAGAAGGAATAACTTTAAGTTCAGATATAGATGGAATGGAAGAAAATGAAGATTCTGTAACATTAATGACTTTACATAGTGCTAAAGGATTAGAATTTCCAGTTGTATTTTTAGTAGGCATGGAAGAAGGAATTTTTCCAGGATATAAATCAATAGGTGAAGAAAAAGAATTAGAAGAAGAAAGAAGACTTTGCTATGTAGGAATAACTAGAGCAAAAGAAAATTTATATTTTACTTGTAGTAGACAAAGAACAATATTTGGTTCTACTAGTTGTAATGCTATTTCAAGATTTTTAAAAGAAATACCAGCAAATATGTTAGATGGATATGATGAAATAGAAGATAGAAATAACAATTATGAAGATACAGATTATCAATGGCAATATGGTGAAAATAGAAAAAATGTGAAAGCATATGGAAATTATTACGATAGTAAAGTTTCTACTTATAATGATATTGCATTTGCAGCTTCAAGAGGTAGTCAAACAACATTTCAATTTAGAAGTGCTGAAAGCTTTTTAAACAATTTAAATAAAAAGAAAAATGATAATTTAGATTTATCTTCTTATAAAGCAGGAGTGAGAGTATTTCATAAAAAATTTGGTGAAGGAATTATTAATTCGGTAGAAACAGAAGGAGAAGATTTAAAAGTTGATATTAACTTTGAAAAAGTTGGACATAAAAGATTGATGGCAAAATTTGCAGGATTAGAAATTATAGAGTAGAAAATAATATACATTAAGTAAATCATTTATAGAAAAAAATAAAAAGGTGAAAAAAGCAAAAATAAGAAATTTTCCAATTTTTATCGAAGAAATTTTTTAATGGAATAGTTTATTAGTTGCGTTGTTTGTATTTTTTAGCTTTATTAATGATGCTTCTGTTTTGGCTAATAATACAACACAACTAATTTCCTTTGGAATAATAATTTTTTTATTGAATTCTTGTTGTGCTGTTTTTGAATTGTTATCAATAGTATTGTTTCCTATAATTTGAGCAGGAAGAGTTTTTATTGGTTCAGATTTTTTTGAAGATACAAAAAAATTTCGAAGATTTTCAAAAATTTTTATTAATTTAGATCTAAAAGAACAAATTTTAATCATAGAGGAAACACTTATATTTGATTTACGCATACCACTTGAAGTTCCAGAAGGTAGAGATTTTCTTGTAAAAGAAGTAAAAAGATTTATGAAGAATTCTTGTTTTACTTCTTTTTTGTATTCTTCGTTAGAATTAGAAAAATTGGTAATTGTTTCATTTAATTTTTTATTATTACTCATAAAGCTACCTCCTTTCATAATATATTTTTATTTTATATATAAAAATATAAAATTTCAATAAATATTAAAAAAATTTGAAATATGTTCAAAAGTGCTGTATAATAAAATGGTTAAAATTATTAGGAGGTTTAAAAAATGCTTTTATCAAGTGGAGTTACTTTAAGATTTGGAAAAAGAGTATTGTTTGAGGATGTCACTATTAAATTTACAAAAGGAAATTGCTATGGATTAATTGGAGCTAATGGCGCTGGAAAGTCCACTTTCCTTAAAATATTATCTGGAGAGATAGAACCTAATAAAGGAGAAGTTATTTTAGACAAAGGGGAAAGATTATCAGTATTAAAACAAGATCACTATGCATTTGAAGGATATACAGTAATAGATACTGTTATGATGGGAAATAATGAACTTTATAAAATAATGAAAGAAAAAGATGCTATATATAGTAAACCTGATTTTTCAGAAGAAGATGGAATGAAAGCAGCAAAACTTGAAGAAAGGTTTGCTGAATTAGATGGATGGAATGCAGAAGCAGATGCAGCCAAACTTTTAAATGATTTAGGGATAGAAGTTGATTTACATTATAAATATATGAGTGAAATAGAGGCTAAAGATAAAGTAAAAGTGCTTCTTGCACAAGCTTTATTTGGAAATCCAGATGTCTTATTGTTAGACGAGCCTACAAATGATTTAGATATAAAAACAATAAATTGGTTACAAGATTTTCTTATTGATTTTGAGAATACAGTTATAGTTGTATCACATGATAGATATTTTTTAAATAAAGTTTGTACTCATATAGCAGATGTTGATTTTGGAAAAATAAAAGTGTATCCTGGAAATTATGATTTTTGGTATGAATCTAGTCAACTTGCTTTAAAACAAATGAAAGAAGCAAATAAGAAAAAAGAAGAAAGAATTAAAGAGTTACAAGATTTCATCGCTAGATTTAGTGCTAATGCATCAAAATCAAAACAAGCAACATCAAGAAAGAAGTCTCTAGAAAAAATAGAATTAGAAGAAATTAAACCTTCAAATAGAAAATATCCGTATATTGATTTCAAACCTGATAGGGAACAAGGAAAAGAAATTTTAGAAGTTAAAAATATATCTAAAAGTATTAATGGTGAAAAAATTTTAGATAATATTAGTTTTACAGTAAAAAGAGAAGATAAAATTACTCTTTTGTCAGATAATGAGATAGCAAAAACATTATTATTTCAAATTATTGCAGGGGAAATAGAACCAGATTCAGGAGAATTAATTTGGGGTACAACTATTAGTAAAGATTATTTTCCTAAAGATAATAATTATATGTTTGAATCAGATTTAACTTTAACAGATTGGCTTCGTCAATATTCAAAAGATCCTGATGAAACTTATGTTAGAAGTTTTTTAGGAAGAATGCTTTTTTCTGGAGAAGAAGCTCTTAAAAAAGTAAATGTTTTATCTGGTGGAGAGAAAGTTAGATGTGTTTTATCAAAATTAATGCTTTCAGGAGCAAACTTTTTAATTTTTGATGAACCAACAAACCATTTAGATATGGAATCAATTACAGCATTAAATGATGGTATGCAAAAATATAAAGGAATAATAATGTTTACATCACATGATCATCAATTAACACAAACAGTTGCAAATAAAATAATAGATATTACTGGTAACAATGTTGTGGTTAGAGAATGCACATATGATGAATATTTAGAGGAACAAGAATTAAGTAAATAAATTATATTTTTTATTGTGCTACATGTTATTTGTAGCACATTTTATATTATAGAAATTAACAATAATTCTTATAATATAAAAATATAGATAAAAAATATTGTATGTGATAAAATGAAAGAGAATATTAAGAAAGGATATATTAGAATATCTAATATATATGAAATGATATGATTATTACATTTTCTGATTTTATAAATCAAATTTTTTCTAATCCTAGTTTTTTTATTATAACTATTTTGATTTCAGCTGTAATTTTAGTAAATGGTTGGACAGATGCTCCAAATGCAATAGCAACCTGTGTTTCAACAAGATGTTTATCTCCAAAAAAATCAATTATAATGGCTACAATTTTTAATTTTTTAGGTGTATTTACTATGACATTAATTAATTCTACAGTAGCTCAAACAATTTATAATATAGTAGATTTTGGTGAAAATACAACTTATGCACTTACAGCATTATGTGCTGGATTATTTGCAATAGTTACATGGGCAATACTTGCTTGGTTTTTCGGAATTCCAACAAGTGAGTCACATGCTTTAATCGCAGGATTATCGGGAGCAGCAATAGCTATTCAAAAAGGTTTTGCAGGAATTAATGGAGAGGAATGGATTAAAGTTATTTATGGATTGTTAATGTCTGTAATATTAGGATTTGGGATGGGTTTTTTAGTAACAAAAATAGTTGAAAGTGTTTGTAAAAATATAGATAGAAGAAAAACTAATAAATTTTTTAAATCTACACAAATAGTTGGGGGAGCTTCTATGGCTTTTATGCACGGTGCGCAAGACGGACAAAAATTTATGGGAGTTTTTTTACTTGCAGTTGCTTTTAGTAATGGAAATACAAGTATACATAGTTTTTCGATTCCAATTTGGCTTATGGTAATGTGTTCATTTTTAATGACCTTAGGTAAAGAAATTGGGGGCTATAAAATTATAAAAACAGAGGAATGAAAATGGCAAAGTTAGAAATTTATCAAGGAGCTTGTGCAGATATTTCAAGTGCTGGATGTTTACTTATATCGTCAGTTTTTGGAATACCAGTAAGTACAACGCATACAAAAACTACGGCTATAATGGGTGTTGGAGCTTCAAGAAGAATTTCAAATGTAAATTGGAGAGTGGTTAAAGATATGGTTTTAGCATGGATATTAACCTTTCCAGGTTGTGGAATCTTAGGATATTTAGCTACACTAATTTTTATGAGAATATTTTAAATAAAGGAGAATAATATATGAAAAAAAAAGAAGAATATAATTATTTTGATGAATTTATTAATAGTTCAAATTATATAGTTGAATCATCAGAAATTTTAAGAGATACTATACAAAATTTTTCAAGAGAGAATTTAAAAGAAAGTGTAATTAAAGTACATATTTTAGAAAACAAAGCAGATAAAATCCTTCATAAAATGAGAAATTATCTTATAAAAGATTTTTTACCACCAATTGAAAGAGAAGATATAATTTTAATAGGCCATAGAATAGATGATTTAGAAGATTGTATAGATGAAATTTTAATTAATTTTAATATTTTAAATATAATAAATATAAGAAATGATGTTCTAGAGTTTGCAGAGTTATTGCTTATTTCTTGTAAATCTGTTCAAAATGCATTAGAACATTTTAAAAATTTTAAAAAATTAGAAATTATTAAAGAAAAAGTAATAGAAATTAATCATTTAGAAGAGCAAGGTGATAAATTATTTGAAAATGCCATGAGTAAACTTTATAGTGAAAAAGCAGATACAATAGAAATTATTAAATGGACAACAATTTATAATTGTTTAGAAAATACAATTGATGCTTGTGAAAGGATTGGTGATTGTATTGAAGATGTTGTTATGAAAAATTCATAACAATTTTAGAAATTATAAAATTAGTACATTATATATTATTATTGACAAAGAAATTTCAAAAAGGTAAAATCATTTAAGTAAAATTTAGAAAGAGGATTTTATATGAACAAAATATATGTAAAATTAGCTGAAGAGCTAGGGATAAAAGAGGAACAAGTTATATCTACAGTTAAACTTATAGATGAAGGAAATACAATTCCATTTATAGCAAGATATAGAAAAGAAGTTACTGGAAATCTAAGTGATGAAACTTTAAGAACATTAAGCGAAAGACTTAATTATTTAAGAAATTTAGAAACAAGAAAAGAAGAAATTATAAGATTAATTGATGAACAAGGAAAACTTACAGATGAACTTACTATAAAAATTGCAAGTACAATGGTTTTATCAGAACTTGAAGATATATATAGACCTTTTAGACCAAAGAAAAGAACAAGAGCAACAATTGCTAAAGAAAGAGGGTTAGAACCACTAGCAAATATAATTTATAAGCAAGAAGAAACAAAAAATATATATGAAGTAGCAAAAGAATATATTAATGAAGAAAAGGATATTAAAACAGAAGATGATGCAATTCAAGGTGCATTAGATATAATAGCTGAAAATATTGCAGATAATGCTGATTATAGGAAAAAAATAAAAACATTTTGTTTTAGGGAAGCTGTTATAACCAGTAAAGCAACAGATGAAGAAAAAAAATCAGCTTATGAGATGTACTATGATTTTAAAGAGGGAATTTTAAGAATTCCAAGTCATAGAATTTTAGCTATAAATAGAGGAGAAAAGGAAGAATTTTTAAAAGTTAAAATAGAAAAACCTGAGGAAAAAATTTTTGATTATTTAAAAAAACAAATAATAAAAGATTATAAAAGTCAATTTAATGAACTTTTAAATACAGTAATTGAAGACTCATACAAGAGGTTAATAGAACCTTCTATAGAAAGAGAAATTAGAAATGATTTAACAGAACGTTCAGAGGAAAAAGCTATCAAAGTTTTTGGAAAAAATGCTAAACAATTATTATTACAACCACCAATAAAAGAAATGACTGTTATGGGATTTGATCCTGCTTATAGAACAGGATGTAAAATAGCTGTTATAGATAAAACAGGTAAATTGTTAGATACTACTACTGTTTATCCAACGGAACCTCAAAATGATATTGAAGGTGCGAAAAAAATTCTTAAAGAGTTGATAAAAAAATATAAAATAAACATGATAGCAATAGGAAATGGAACTGCGTCTCGTGAGTCAGAAAATTTTGTTTCAGATATGATAAAAGAAATAGATGAGAAGGTTTATTATGCAATAGTTAGTGAAGCAGGTGCTTCAGTATATTCAGCATCTAAATTAGCTACAGAAGAATATCCTAATATAAATGTTTCTTTAAGAGGAGCAATATCAATTGCAAGAAGATTACAAGACCCATTATCAGAACTTGTAAAAATAGATCCAAAGGCAATAGGAGTTGGTCAATATCAACATGATGTTAATCAAAAAAAATTATCAGAAAGTTTAACAGGTGTTGTAGAGGATGCTGTTAATTCTGTTGGAGTTGATGTTAACACAGCTACGCCATCATTGTTGTCGTATGTATCTGGAATAAATGGGACTATTGCAAAAAATATTGTTAAATATAGAGATGAAAATGGAGAATTAAAACAAAGAAAAGAATTATTAAAAGTTCCTAAACTTGGCCCAGCAGCTTATAAACAATGTGCAGGTTTTATACGTATATTTAATGGAAGTTATCCATTAGAAATAACTGCTGTTCATCCAGAAAGCTATGATGTTGCGGAAAAGTTATTAACAAAATTAGGATATTCTGTGGATAATTTACTTCAAAAAGATAAATTGGAAGTTTTAAAAAAAGAGTTATTAAAAATTGATGTAGATAAATTAGCAGAAGAATTAAATGTTGGAAAATTAACTTTAAAAGATATTATTGAAGAAATATCTAAACCTGGTAGAGATCCAAGAGAAGATTTACCAAAGCCAATTTTAAGAAGTGATGTCTTAAAGTTTGAAGATTTACAAGAGGGTATGGAACTGACAGGAACAGTACGAAATGTAATTGATTTTGGTGCATTTATTGATATAGGAGTAAAGCATGATGGATTAGTGCATATATCAGAATTGTCTAATAAATTTATAAAAAACCCATCTGAAGTAGTTTCAGTAGGGGATATTGTAAAAGTAAAAGTTATAGGTATTGATAGAGAAAAACAAAAAGTAAGTTTAAGCATGAAATTATAAATTAATTAAAGATAATTTAAAAAAGACTTGACATATTTATAAAATAAAGTATAATTTTAAAATATATAAAGAGGGGTTATAATTAACGTAACTCCTCTTATATTATAAAATATATGTTAATATAAAGATGTTGTAAATTTAATCATAAGGAGGTGTTTATAATATTCAAACTATAATTCTTATAATTACTTTTTTAATTAGTTTTCATTTTTCGAAAAAAATACTTACCAAATTTTTATCAAAAAGGATAAAGAAAAAAATCGAAGAGAAATAAAATATTTTTATAACTTCGATTTTAACATTTAATTTCATATCAAATAATTTTATTGAAAAAATATCAATTTTAAAGTATTTTATATTTAAATAATATTATTTTAGAAATATACTAATACATTATTAAATATTTTATATATTAATTATTTTTCCAATAGTTGTTCTGCTTGCAACACTTATTTTAACTGAATTTATATCAGAATTGTTTGCTATAAGTTGTTCTACAACTGTTTTATAAGCAAGTTCTGGAAAGTTATTTTCTTTACTTAAATGTCCAAGCATTACTTCTTTTAAATTTTTTTTCATTAAAGTAGATATTATTTTACCAGCAGTTTCATTTGATAAATGACCTTTTGGACCAGCAATTCTCTGCTTTAATTGAAAAGGATATCTTGATATTTTTAATATTTCAGGTTCGTAGTTTGATTCCAATAAAACAAATGAGCTATTTTCTAATTTTTTTATTATATTATTGTCAACATGTCCTAAATCAGTTGCAATACTTAATTGTCTTTTTCCATTATGTATATTAAATCCGCAAGGATTAGCTGCATCATGTGGTATACTAAATGGATGAATAGTTAAATCTTTAAAAGTAAAATCTTCATCATTTTTGAAATAATAAATATTTTTATCAGATATTTTCTCTTTTTGATTTTTCATTGCATTCCATGTTTCTAAATTAGCATATACAGGGATGTTAAATTTTTTTGAAATCATTCCTAAACTTTGAATATGGTCTGAGTGCTCGTGAGTAACGAAAATAGCATCAATATTTTCAATAGATGAATTTATTGATTCTAATCCTTCGCAAATTTTTTTACAACTTTTACCACAATCTATTAAAATATTTGTATTATTACTTCCAACATACAAACAATTTCCTGAACTACCACTATATAGACTACAAAATTTTAACATATTTTTTCCTCTGCTTTATTATTCTTCAACTCTTTCTATTTTAGCACCAAGTTGTCTAAATTTTTGTTCTATATTTTCATAACCACGGTCAATGTGATTTAAATTGTAAATTTCTGTTTTTCCTTTTGCTACTATTCCAGCAATAATTAATGCTGCTCCGGCTCTTAAGTCTGTAGCATAAACTGGTGCAGCAGTAAGTTCATTAACACCTTCAAAAAATGCACTTTTCCCTTGTGCTGTGATTTTTGCACCCATTTTATTTAATTCATTTGTATATTGAAATCGTGATTCCCATATACTTTCATTTATAATACTTGTTCCTTCAGAAATTGAAAGCAATACACCCATTTGAGGTTGAAGATCAGTAGGAAATCCCGGATAAGGTAATGTTTTAATAATTGCTTTATGAGTTCTTTTACTGTACCATACTCTTAAATGATCACCGTTTGCATCAACATTTCCACCAATTTCAACAATTTTTGCAATTATAGATTCTAAATGTTTTGTAATACAATTTTTAATTGTAATATCTCCTTTAGAAGCAATTGCAGCTAACATAAATGTACCTGCTTCTATCTGATCAGGAACAACTGAATAAGTTGCATTTCCTGATAATTCTTTAACTCCATTTATTTTTATAATATCTGTACCAGCACCTCTAATGTCAGCTCCCATTGTGTTAAGAAAATTTGCAACATCAACTATGTGAGGCTCTTTTGCAGGATTGTCAATAATTGTAGTTCCATCTGCTAAAACAGCAGCAAGCATTGCATTAATTGTTGCTCCAACAGATACAACGTCCATATAAATAGAAGTACCTTTTAATTTTTTAGCTTTAGCAATAATATTACCATTTGAAACTTCTACATTTGCACCTAAAGCTTCAAATGTTTTTATGTGTTGATCAATGGGTCTTGCCCCTAAATTACATCCTCCAGGAATACCAACTTTTGCACTGTGACATCTTCCAAGTAAAGCTCCTAAAAGATAGTAAGAGGCACGAAATTTTCTAGTAGTTTCTATAGGAATATTATTAGAATTAATATTACGAGTATCAACTGTTATTTCATGTTCTGTATTCCAAGTTATTTTTGCACCTAATTCAGTTAATATATCACAATATAATTTTACATCACTTATATTTGGTAAATTATCAATTGTACAAATTCCATTTATTAAAAGTGTTGCTGGTATAATTGCAACAGCGGCGTTTTTAGCACCGCTAATAGTTACTTCACCTTTTAAGGGTGTTTTACCAGTGATAACTAATTTTTCCAAAATATTACCCCCATTTTTTGCATAAAATTAATGAGCAAAAAATTCTCAATATGAAATATATCATAAAAGAAAAACATTTACAATAGATTTTTTTAAACTTTATAACTCACCAAAATAGTATATTAAAAATAATAAAGTCATCGAAAGAAAATCTAACGATGACAAATTAATAATTTATATATTATTAATAGAATTATAAGAAATTTAAATAATAAATTTAACTTAAAAAGTTATTTGGAAAAAATTTCTATTAGCTTAAATTTTAATTTTATTGTTTCAGAATCGTTTGTAATAATAGAAAATTCTTCTTCTGATAAATTTTCTTTTAATTCTTCAGTTGATTCTTCATCTATTACTCCTGATGATATATCTACAAAGCATAGAGGTGGAAATAGAGAACACCACCAATTTTGTCCAACAGCTTCACCAATTTCTATTTTTAATGCATCATAGAAACCTGCTGGTAAGGATATATTTCCATATATTTTTGTAGGAAAATAAAAGTTTCCAAGTTCTATTTTTATCGGATAAGAATATCCTTCTTCTTTTATTGTTTTTTCTGCTATGTTTTGAAAATTATTAATATTTTTTTGTACTATAGAAATAGCATCATTTTTAGAAATATTTTCAAAGGTTAATGTATTCATATATTCAAGAATATTATCTCTAACTTTTAATTTTAAATCTTGATCTTTTTTTGAATCACTGTTTGCTAATATATGAAGTCTTAAAAAATTATTTGATAATGATTTAGAAATGGTATTTGCATATGATGAAATTGTAAGTAAAATGAAACTACATAATAATATAAATATAATAATTATATATTTTATTTTTTTCATATTATATATACTCCTTTCTACATTTTGTAAATTTTTTAATCAAGTTTTTTATGTTTTAATTTAAATTTTATATTGACAAAATTAAGTATTTATTTAATAAATTTTCGGAAAAGTTGTATTATTATATAAAAAATTCCATGACTTTTTATATAAGTAAGTATTTGCAAAATATAAAAAAATTATGCAAAAAAATAAGTTTAAAAAACGACTAAAAATTTAAGATAAAACAAAGAAAAAATGCGTAGTTGTCGAAAAAACATATACGATTTAAATTGACCATGAAAATCTAAAATGATAATATTATATAGAATTAAATATATGGAGGTTTGAAAATGAAGAATAAAAAAATTTGTAGTTTTTTTGTAAGTGAATTTCACCTATTGACAACAATATTACCATATATAAATGAAAAAATATTAGAAAATAAAAAAATCGAATTAGTTTTACAAAAAGATATGACTATAAAAGTAAAAGAGTATTTAAACAAAGTTAAGTCATTAAATATAAAAAGTGAAAGCATTTTAAAATTAGATTGGGGAAAGAAGAAAATTGATAAAATATTAAAAAAAGATAATCAAATAATACTAGTAATTGGAGATAAAGAATTTATAGACGAAATTGACAGTATTATAAATTTAGATAAAGTAGAAGAAATTATTGATTGTTATAGATTAGATAAAAATGAAGAACTTGACAAAATTTTAGATAAATATGAGAAAATACTAAGTACAGAAGGGATAAAAAGTTTAATAAAAAATTCACAAAACACACAAGAAAGAAAAACAATTCAAACACAAATATAGAATAGCATAACATTAAAATATATGTTGTCAAGAGTTGTTTTTTTTATAATGTATTGGAAAATCATTTAATAATTGACTAAAGGGAAAAAAATGATATAATATGGTTGTTATAAAAAAGGACTCAAGATTATTGAATAGAAAGGGGACCCAAATGGAGGAAAAACTTAAAAAAATAAAAGAAAAATTAAAAAAATATGGTCAAGAACACTTACTTTTAAAGTATGATGAAATGAATGAAGAAGAAAAAGAAGAATTATTAAATCAAATTGAATCTATTGATTTTGATTTAATGAAAGAATTATATGAAAATACTAAAAAATCCAAAAATTCGGAAGAAGTTGTAATAGAGCCTATAGAACATGTTGACAAGTCAAAATTGACTGTTGCTGAACGAGAAATGTATGAAAAAAAAGGTATAGAAGCTATAAAATATAATAAATTTGCAATTGTAACTATGGCTGGTGGTCAGGGAACAAGACTTGGTCATACAGGTCCTAAAGGAACATATATTTTTGATGTAGAAAAGAACAAATCAATTTTTGAAGTTTTATGTGATACTTTAAAAGATGCTTGGAAACAATATGATACAGTTATTCCTTGGTATATAATGACTAGTAGAGAAAATAATGATGCTACTATAAAATTTTTTGAAAGCAACAATTATTTTGGATATCCAAAACAAGCAGTAAAATTTTTCAAACAAGGTGAGTTACCAATGATATCTTTAGATGGAAAAATTTTATTAGAAACAAATGGCATGATTAAGAAAGCTGCTAATGGACATGGTGGTACTTTGCAATCAATGGATAAAAACAATATTTTAAAAGAAATGAAACAAAATGGAATTGAATGGATATTTGTAAATGGTGTTGATAATGTTTTAGTTAAACCTGTTGATCCATTGTTAATAGGAATGTCTATACATAATAAAGTTTTAGGAGCTGTAAAATCTATAGAAAAAACGGATCCAAAAGAAAAAGTTGGTGTTTTTTGCAGAAAAAATAAAAAAGTAGGTGTAGTTGAATATACTGAAATATCTGAAGAAATGGCTAATTTGAGAGATGATGATAGATCTTTAGTCTATGGTGATGCTAATGCTATTTTTCACTTATACAATATTAAGGGCCTTGAAAAGGTTAGTGAATTGAGGCTTCCATATCATACAGCACTAAAAAAAGCAACATATTTAGATGAAAATGGTAAAAAAATAGTTGGTGACAAACCAAATGCTTATAAATTTGAAATGTTTATATTTGATTCATATGAAATGTTTGATGATGTTGTAGTTTTAAGAGTTAAAAGAGAAGAAGAATTTGCACCAATTAAAAATGCTGAGGGGCAGGATAGTCCAGAAACTGCAAGAAAATTATATAAGGATTATATAAATAAAGTTGAATATACGAAAAAATATAAAGATTGGTCAACAAATCCTTTATTTGATGCTGAAACAAGACAAGAGTTATTAACAATTGCAGGTAATGAGGAAGAAATAAAAGATAGATTTTACAGAGACTTAGATTTTGGAACAGCAGGATTAAGAGGAATTATAGGAAATGGTACAAATAGAATGAATATTTATACCGTTACAAAAGCAACTCAAGGTTTAGCAAATTATATTTTAAGACAAGGAACTGAAAATAAAGGTGTTGTTATAGCTTATGATTCAAGAAATATGTCTCCAGAATTTAGTCAAGCTACAGCTCTTTGCTTAAATGCAAATGGAATAAAAACATTTATTTTTGAATCTTTAAGACCAGTTCCTGAATTGTCTTTTGCCGTTAGACAATTAGGATGTACTGCAGGTATTATGATTACGGCTAGCCATAATCCACCAGAATATAATGGATATAAAGTATATTGGGATGATGGTGCTCAAATAGTGGCACCACATGATAAAGAAATAATATCAGAAGTTAACAAAGTAAAAGATTATTCATTAATTCGTTCTATTACATTAGAAGAAGCTAAAAAACAGAAACTATATAATGTAATTGGAAGTGCAATGGATAAATTATATTTAAAAGAAATTAAAAAACAAGTTTTAAATCCAGAAGTTATAAAAGAAGTTGGTAAAGATTTAAAAATTGTTTACACTCCACTACATGGAACTGGAAATATTCCTGTACAAACAGTTTTACAAGATTTAGGATTTCAGAACGTCTATGTTGTACCACAACAAGAATTACCAAATGGCAATTTTCCAACAGTAGATTATCCAAATCCAGAAGATTTAAAGGCTTTTGATTTAGCATTAAAACTTGCTGAAAAAGTTGATGCTGATTTAGTTTTAGCTACTGATCCAGATGCTGATAGACTAGGAATATTATCTAAAGATATAAAAACTGGAAAATACATACCTTTTACAGGAAATATGACAGCATTATTAATTGCTGAATATATATTATCTCAAAAGAAAGAAAAGAAAATTTTACCTAAAAACGGAGCGTTAGTTACAACAATAGTTTCTTCTAATTTAGCTCAAGCAATTTCAAAAGAATATAATATAGATTTCATTGAAGTTTTAACAGGATTTAAATATATTGGCGAGCAAATAAGAAATTTTGAAACTACAGGAAAACATGAATTTGTATTTGGATTTGAAGAAAGTTATGGTTGTTTAGTTGGAACTCATGCAAGAGATAAAGATGCTATAGTTGCAGTTACGATGCTTTGTGAAGCAGCAGCTTATTATAAAAAACAAGGAAAAACATTATGGGATCAAATGTTAGCTATTTATAAAAAATATGGATTCTATAAAGAGACAATATTTACAATTACTTTAAAAGGTGCTGATGGTGTAATAAAAATGAGGGAATTACTAGATGGAATTAGAGAAAATCCACCAAAAGAATTAGGCGGATATAAAGTAGAAAAAATTAGAGATTACCAATTAGGAAAAATAGTAGATTTAGCTACAGGAAAAGAATCAGAAACGAGCTTGCCTGTATCTAATGTGTTGTATTATGATTTACAAGATAATGCATGGTGTGCTGTAAGACCATCTGGAACAGAACCTAAAGTTAAATTTTATATGGGTGTTAAAGGAAAATCATTAGAAGACGCTGAAGAGAAATTAGAAAATATGAAGAAATCTATGACAGAATTATCAGAAAAATAAAATATAAGAGAAACAGAAAATAAAATTCTGTTTCTTTTTTTGTATATATATTTTACGTATATTTGCGTATAATATAAAAGTTATAATTTTATAAAAATAAAATTGACAAAAATCAAAAAAATGTATAAAAGAGGTTGACAATTGAAAAAAAATAGTGTAAGATATAAAGGCAGTTGCATTTAAGTAACTGTTCATGTTTTATACATGGGCTATTAGCTCAGGTGGTAGAGCACTTGACTTTTAATCAAGTTGTCCCG
>CANQEK010000011.1 GCA_947594985.1 uncultured Clostridia bacterium | reverse complement strand
GAATGAAAAATGTTAAATTAAGTCTTTTAGATAATATGTATCCTGCACAAGATATATTGATACAAACAGGACAGATAAAGCAATATGGTAGTGGAGTTTATGCGTATGATAATATTCCATTAAAGGTACAAGATAATATTGAGGAGATAATCAAAAGAAATTTTGATAAAGCTGATTTTATTGAGGTACAAATGCCATTAATCCAGCAAGCAGAAATATGGCAAAGATCTGGAAGATATGATAAATATTTAGAAGAAGGGGTAACAATGATTTCAGTAACTGATAAAGGAACATATTGTTTAGCTCCAACAGCAGAAGAAGCGATAACCATGTTTGTTGAAAATAGAATAACATCTCATAAGCAAATGCCTGTGGCTTTTTATCAAATAGGATCAAAATTTAGAAATGAAATTAGAAATAGGGGATATCTGTTAAGAGGAAAAGAATTTTTAATGTTTGATTTATATAGCTTTGATAGAGATGAAAAATCAATGATGGAGACATATAAAAAGGTTAAACGTATTTATTTTGAGTTATTTAAGGAAATTGGATTAAATATAGTATCAGTTGTAGCTGATAATGGAACAATGGGTGGAAGCAATTCAGAAGAAATAATGGCTTTGTCAAGTATCGGAGAAGATACAATATTATTTGATAAAATTACATACCAAGGTCTGAACATAGAAATTTTAGAAAGAAAAGATGCGGAAATTTATTTAAAAGAGAACTATAATATAGAAAATGTAAAAAAATTAACAGAGGAAAAAGCATGTGAGTTAGGACATATTTTTGCACTAGGAACAAAATATTCTGAATCTATGAATGTCAAGTTTATAGATGAACAAAACAATAGTAAGCCTTTTTATATGGGATGCTATGGTATAGGGGTAAGTAGAGTTTTAGGTTTAATATATGAAAATAATATTATAAAAGAAAATGAAAATATAGTAGGATTTTCACTTCCAGTTTCTGTTACACCTTATTATTTATATATTATTAGTAATGATAAAAAAATAGATGTTGCTGAACAAATATATAGTCGTTTTCTAGATGAAAATGTTGATGTAATAGTTGATGATGTAAAGGGAACAATAGGAGAAAAGATACGAAGAGCAAAAGTTTTAGGAATACCATATATAGCTATAATTGGAAATAATACAGAAGATGGTTTTGTTGAACTTGAAAGAACAAAAGATGGAGCAAGGAAAATTTTGAAAATTGATGAAATTTTTAACATGATAAAGAATATGCAAGAAAATAAAATGGACATAGAGTTATGAAAACACAGTAATTTTTAATTCTAAAAAATAATGGAGGAAACTTTCTTTATAGAGAGTTTTTCTTTTTATAATTATAGAATTTTGTGATTTTTATTATATTGAAATAAACTTATTTGAATGATATAATACCTTAGTATAATGAGATAATGTAGAGGTGATAAAAATAAAAGTAGCAATAATAACAGATATTCATGGCAATAGTATAGCTTTAAAAGAAGTATTAAAAGATGCAAAAAATAATAATGTAGATGATTATATTTATTTAGGCGATTTAGTAAATGAATTACCTTTTGGAAATGAAACGTTAGAATTAATTAGAAAAACAAGTAAGAAAGTTTTAAAGGGAAATAAAGAACAATATTTGATAGATTATGATAAAGACAAATATAATTGGGAAAATATTCAATTTAAAAATGTAAAATTTATGTATAATGAGTTATCTGAAGATAATCTTGAATATATAAAAGGATTACCGTATTTTATGAATGTAGAATATGAAGGTGTAAAATTATTAGTTGCTCATGGCTCACCATTTTCTGTGCAAGAATTATTATATCATAATGAATTAGAATTAATAAATAAGTATACAATAAATCTAGATGCTGATGCATTAATTATTGGTCATACACATGAAAAAGTATGGTTTGAAAAGTATAATAATAAATTAGTTATTAATGCTGGTTGTTGTGGAGTTTCACCTTATTATGTTGGACAAGCTGAATATGTTATATTGAATATAGAAAATAGAAAAATAACAAATGTTGAAATGAGGCTTGTTAACTATGATATGGAAAGTGTAAAGAATAAAATTATTAAAAGTGGTATTCTTGATATAGATAAAATTTTAATGAATCTTACTTATAATTCTATGAATGGGAATGCTGTTATAAAAAAGGAGTTTTTACATAGGGCAAATTTAATGATGAATCAAAAGGGGAAAAAGATATATAGAGATGATGCTAAAGGAATATATAAATATTTCAAATTATATGATGATGATATATGGTTATCTTTAGCAGAAGAATATAAAAAATATTTTGTATTTTGATAAAAAGAGGTTAGGATGAGATTAGATAAATTTTTAAAGGTAAGTAGAGTTATAAAACGAAGAACTGTTGCAAATGAAGCAGCAGATAATGGAAGAATTTCCGTGAATGGTAAAGTTGTAAAACCAAGTTATGAAGTAAAAGTTGGTGATATAGTTGAGATTAAATTTGGTGATAAAGTTTCTAAATTTGAAATTTTAGTAATTCCAAAAACTCAAGGCAAAAATTTGGAAGAAGTTATAAAAATTATATAAAAAACCCCGGAAGACCGGGGCGATTAGGTGGTGATTTGGATCCAAAAAATTATTTTCATCTTGTTCTTATCTACAGGGAAGGCATGAAAAAAAGAATTGAACAAGACGATTTTCTCCATGTACCATCTCCTTTCAATGAAAATGTCAAGGAGCCGAACTATGAAAATTAGTTTTGAGAATTTTTTGAAATTCTAAATGTATTAAATATTAAGGAAAGGGGCATATGGTTATTTAAGTTATTAAATAATCATAATACAAGAGAAATATGACAGATTTTGTACATTTACATATCCATAGTGAATATAGTCTATTAGATGGTATGTGTAGAATTAAGGATTTACCTAAAAGAGCTAAAGAATTAGGAATGAAAGCAATAGCTCTTACTGATCATGGTGTAATGTATGGTGCGGTAAATTTTTATAAAGAATGCATAAAAGAAGGAATAAAGCCAATTATTGGATGTGAGGTTTATGTAGCAAATAGAACAAGATTTGACAAAGAAGCAGGAATTGATGATAATTACTCACATCTTATTTTACTTGCTAAAAACAAGGAAGGATATCAAAATTTAATAAAATTAGTGTCATTAAGTTTTACAGAAGGTTATTATTATAAACCTCGTATTGATAAAGAACTTTTAGAAAAATATAGTAAAGGATTAATATGTTTAAGTGCCTGTTTAGCAGGTAGTGTTAATAAAGCCATTTTACAAGACAATATAGAAAAAGCTAAAGAAATAGCATTATGGCATAAAAATATTTTTGGTGAAGATTATTATTTGGAAATTCAAAATAATGGACTTGCAAAACAAGTAATGGTTAATCAAAAATTAATACAAATTTCAAAAGAATTAAATATTCCATTAGTTGCAACAAATGATGCTCATTATTTAAAAAAAGAAGATAGTTATAATCATGAAATATTACTTTGTATTCAAACAGGTAAAAAAATTAATGATGAAGATAGAATGAGATTTGAGACTGATGAGTTTTATATTAAGTCTCCAGAAGAAATGGCAGAATATTTTTCTGCTGTTCCAGAAGCAATTGAAAATACAGTAAAAATTGCAGATAAATGTAATTTTGATTTTGAATTTGGCGTTACAAAACTGCCTAATTATGATGTTCCAGAAGACTTTAAAACACATGAAGAATATTTTAGAAAACTAACTTGGGACGGAATAGAAAAAAGATATGGAAAAAATTATAGTGAAGAAGTAAAATCAAGAACAGAATATGAACTTGGAATAATATCAAAAATGGGATATGTAGATTACTACTTAATTGTATGGGATTATATTAATTATGCAAAATCAATAGGAATTCCTGTTGGACCAGGACGTGGTTCAGGTGCTGGTTCGATAGTAGCATATAGTATAGGGATAACAGATATAGATCCATTGAAATATAATTTACTTTTTGAAAGATTTTTAAATCCAGAGAGAATTAGTATGCCTGATTTTGATGTCGATTTTTCAGATGAAAGAAGGCAAGAAGTTATAGAGTATGTTGCAAGAAAATATGGAAGAGATCACGTGTCTCAAATAATAACTTTTGGTACAATGTCTGCAAAAAGTGTTGTACGTGATGTAGGAAGAGTTTTAGATGTTCCTTATTCAGATGTAGATAAAATAGCTAAAATGATACCTTTTGAAATTCATATGACTTTAGATAAAGCTTTAGAACAAAATAGAGAATTGAAAGAACAATATGAAAGCAATGAAACAACTAAAAAAATTATAGATATAGCAAAAGGATTAGAAGGTATGCCACGAAATGCTTCTACTCATGCTTGTGGAGTTGTTATAACCAAGGATCCTGTTGATACATATGTTCCTTTATGTACAAATGATGGGAATATTGTAGCTCAATATACAATGGTTTTATTAGAGGAGCTCGGACTTTTAAAAATGGATTTTTTAGGATTAAGAACTTTAAGTGTTATATCAAATTGTTTAGAGCTTATTAAACAAAATAGAGGGATAGATGTAGTTTTTGATGAAAATATGGATGATCCCAATGTATATAAATTATGGCAAGATGGAAAGTCATTTGGAATATTTCAATTTGAGAGTAGTGGAATAACATCATTTATGAAAGAGTTAAAACCAGATTGTTTTGAAGATATAGTTGCTGGCGTTTCTTTATATAGGCCTGGTCCAATGGATCAGATTCCTAGATATATAAAAGGAAAATTACATCCAGGTCATAATGAATACACACATCCTGCTTTAGAACCAATATTAAATGTAACTTATGGATGTATGGTTTATCAAGAACAAGTTATGCAAATTGTTAGGGATTTAGCAGGCTACTCTCTTCGGAAGAGCTGATTTAGTAAGAAGGGCAATGGGAAAGAAAAAACTTGATGTAATGGAAAAAGAAAGAGAAGTATTTATACATGGACAAGTAGATGAAAAAGGCAATGTCGAAGTTCCTGGTTGTGTTAGAAATGGAATAGATGAAGAGTCAGCTAATAAAATATTTGATGAAATGGCAGAATTCGCAAAATATGCTTTTAATAAATCTCATGCGGCTGCTTATGCAGTAATTTCTTATAGAACAGCATTTTTGAAATGCTACTATAAAGAAGAATTGATGGCAGCAACTTTAAATAGTTTTTTAGGAAATTTAGATAAAATACCTATATATATACAAGATTGTAAAGATATGGGAATACAAATATTAAATCCTAGCATTAATTTTAGTCAAACAAAATTTACAGTTATAGATAGTAAAATTCGTTTTGGACTTGGAAGTGTTAAAAATGTAGGTGTTTCAGTAATTGATAGTATAGTTAGAGAAAGAGAAAAAAATGGCTTATTTGAAAGTTTCACGTCATTTTGTGAAAGAGTAAAAAATGAAACTGTTAATAAAAAGTGTATTGAAAGTTTAATTAAAGCAGGTGCTTTTGATGAATTTGGGAAAACAAGAGCTACTTTATTAGCATCCTTTGAAAGTATTATTGAAACTATTAATAGTGAAAATAAAAATAAGATTGCAAATCAAGTTTCAATGTTTGATTTGATGGAAGAAAGCAATCAAGATATTGAAACAAAAAAATATACTTTTATTGAAAAAGACGAGATGCCAGAAAAAGAATTATTAATACTTGAAAAAGAAATGTTAGGCGTGTATATTTCAGGTCATCCATTAGATAAAATTAGAAAATTGATTGAAAAAAAGACTAATATTTCTACTTTAGATATGATAAAAATTAATCAAGAAATAGAAGAATTTGGTGAATCAAAAGAATATAAAGATGGTCAAATGGTTAAATTTGCTGGAATAGTTTCAAAAGTTAATAAAAAATTTACTAGAAAAAATACTACAATGGCGTTTGTTACGTTAGAAGATTTTTATGGAATTGCTGAAGTTATAGTATTTGATAGTGTATATTCTAAAGTAAGTAATATTCTTATTAATGATAATATAGTGTTAGTAGAAGGGAGAATTAGTCTAAGAGAAGATGAACCAGTAAAAATAGTTGCTTCAAATATTGAAGAATTTTCAGAAATAGATAATAATATTTTTGAAAAAAATGAATTACAATTAAATAAAGTAAAAACTTTGAATATTAATATTACTAACTTAACTGATGAACAAAAAGAGAGATTAAAGGGAGCAATAAAATTTTTTACAGGAGATATAGCTAATGTGAAACTTGAAATAACAAATAATAATGAAACAAATGAATGTAGAGGATTATTTTTAAATGATAAAATTTTAGATATATTTAAAGAGATTGTTTCTGAAGAAAATATTAAACTATTTTAGAGTATAGTATGGAAATATAAGTAATTAAATTGTTGACACAAATATTAAATTATAATGTAAATTTTATTAAAATAAATAATGAAAAATAGAATATTTGTATTGAAAAATTTAATAAAAAAATGTATAATGCGAGTGTAAAATATTTAGGCAAGTAAGGAGAAGATTATGAGAAAAGAAGATGGATTGTCTATAATATCATTAATTATAATAATAGTATTATTAATAGTTTTAGCTGGATTTGCTATTAACAAAATATTTGGAAGAGATGGCGTTGTTGATCAATTTAAAGAAGTGGATAATGAATATAATAAAACAGAAATTGTTGATAATTTAAATTTGGTAGTAAAAGAAAAATATGTGCTTGATTCAAAATATGCTTTAGAGAATAATTTGAAAATAGAAGATATATGTAATTCTGATATCCTTTTTGCATATCTTATAGAAAATAAATATATAGAACAGTTAAAAGATATAAATGATAATATAGTTGCTGATCAATACTATATAAATCCTAATTCTTTTAAAGGAGAGCTAGCAAACAATGTAATAAATGAAAATGGATCAAATAGTAATGGAACTAAGGTGTATAAAATTAAAAAAATTAATGATAAATATATGATTTATTTTGTTGATAAATATGGTGATGAACAGGAATTAGGTGAATTAAATTTAAAACCTGAAGTCTAAACAGAAACTGTAAAAAAAAAACTAATATGCTCAAAAATTATTGAAAATATGGTTGCAAATTCAATGATTTTTGAGTTTTTTTACAGCTCTTTAAATATTAATTTAAACTATATATATTTTGCTTAATTAATATATTAATATTAAGATCATAAATAAAAGCTAATGGTCATTTCGAATCATTTATATTTCAATATCAAATTTTAAAAAAAAATATTTACTTTTAATAAATTAAATAATATAATACCTTTGGTAATTTTATGAACTATACAAACTATTATATAAAAAGAAAACTTAAGAAAAATATCGAAAAGGAAGAATTAAAGAAAATTTTATGAGAAAAAAGTCACTAAATTAATTGGAGGTAATGATGGTAACTTTATTAAAGAATGGAAATGTAGTAGATTATGCAAGTAATACTAATGAGGTTTTAGATATTTTAATTAATAATGACAAAATAACAAAAATTGCCAAAAACATTGATGTAAAAGTAGATAAAGTTATTGATTGTACAGGTTATATTGTAGTTCCTGGATTTATTGACATTCATTGTCATTTAAGAGAACCAGGAGGTGAAGAAAAAGAAACAATAGAAACTGGTTCAAAAAGCGCTGTTGCAGGTGGATTTACTACTATTTGTCCTATGCCAAATACTAATCCAACTCCGGATAGCGCTATTGTTTTGGAAAAAATCTTAAAAAGAGCAAAAGAAGTTAATCTTTGTAATATTTTACCTTTTTCAAGTGTAACAAAAGGTGAAAAAGGTAAAGAATTAGTTAATTTTAAAGAACAATTAGAAGCTGGAGCTGTAGCATTTTCAGATGATGGTATGCCTGTTGAAAATGCAGCAATTATAAGAGATGCAATGATTGAAGTTAATAAATTAGGAACTTTTATTTCTGAACATTGTGAGGAAAAATCGCTATCTTCTGGTGCAATAAACGCTGGAAAAATTGCTGACAGATTAAATGTAAAAGGTGTATTACCAGAAGCAGAAGAAATTATGGTAGCAAGAGATATAGTTATTGCAGAAACAAATAAGTTACATGCTCATATTTGTCATATAAGCACAAAAACATCTGTAGATATGATAAGAAGTGCAAAAGCAAGAGGAGTAAATGTAACTTGTGAAACTTGTCCACATTATTATAGTTTTACAGAGAAAGAGGTTTTAGAATCAGGAGTTAATGCAAAAATGAATCCACCATTAAGACAAGAAAAAGATAGATTAGCAATTATAGAAGGAATAAAAGATGGAACAATAGATTGTATAATTACTGACCATGCACCTCATACAGAAGAAGATAAGTTAAAAGGATTAGCTAATGCTCCAAATGGAATTATTGGATTTGAAACAGCTTTAGCTGCAACAGTTACTAATTTAGTTGAACCAGGTTATATTTCATATATTGATATGGTTAAAGTTATGTCATATAATCCATCTAAATTACTAGGAATTGATAGAGGAATTTTAGAAGAAGGAAAGATTGCGGATATAACAATTTTTGATCCAAATAGAGAATATATTTTTAAAAAAGAAAAAATAATTTCTAAGTCAAAAAATACACCATGGATAAATAAAAAATTAAAAGGACAAGTTAGATATACTATAGTTTCTGGAAAAATAGTGTATGAAAGAGAAAATTAATTAAATAATAATAAAAAGAAAGGAGATTTTTCAAAAATTTGAAAAAATAGAAAAATATGAATGCTATAGATATATTAATAAATAAAATAAAAGAAAAAAATAATCCTACAGTCATTGGATTAGACCCAAGATATGATATGTTACCTGAATGTATAAAATCAAAATGTGAATCTAATAGTAAAAGTGTTTGTGAGGGAATATTAGAATATAATAAATCTTTGATTGATGCTACATATGATATAATTCCAGCTGTAAAACCACAAATTGCATTTTATGAAATGTTTGGTGTAGATGGAATACAATGTCTTAGAGATACTTGTAAATATGCAAAAGAAAAAAATATGACAGTTATTGTAGATATGAAAAGAGGAGATATAGGAACTACAGCTGCAGGATATTCTAATGCTTATTTAGGAAGAACTGTTGTTGGTGAAAAAGAAGAAAGCTTTTTTGATATAGATTTTATTACAGTAAATCCATATTTAGGAGTAGATGGAGTAAAACCGCTAATTGAAGATTGTAAAAAATTTAATAAAGGAATATTTATACTTGTCAAAACTTCAAATAAATCTTCAGGAGAATTACAAGATTTACGATTAGAAGATGGAAGAACTGTATATGAAAAAGTAGCAGAACTTGTTGATTCATGGGGAAAAGAAATTATAGGAGAATATGGATTTAGTAGTGTTGGTGCAGTAGTAGGAGCCACTTACCCAGTTCAATTAAAAGATTTAAGAAAAATAATGCCAAATTCTTATTTCCTAATTCCTGGATATGGTGCACAGGGTGGAAAATCAGAAGATATCGCATTAGGCTTCAAAAATGGATTAGGAGGAATAGTAAATGCATCTAGGAGTTTAATGAGTGCATTTAAATCTGATAGATGGAAAGAAAAATATACAGATAAACAATATGCAGAAGCTACAAGAGCAGAAGCTATTCGTATGAGAGATGAATTAAATACAGCTATAAATAATATTAGTTTTACATAGAATTGTAATTATTATACGTCGTTCGTAAAAGGAGAAATTATGGGGATAATTAGAAAATGTGAGTTATTAAAAAAAGAAATGATTACTAATGGAATATATAAATTTTCCATAAAAGCACCTGAAATTGCTAAAGAAGTAAAACCAGGACAATTTTTAGAAATTAAGGTATCAGATACAGGAGAACCTTTTTTAAGAAGACCTATTAGTGTTTATAATGCAGAAAAAGATATTGTTGAATTTATAATTCAAGTTAAAGGTAAAGGAACAGAACTTTTATCAAAATTAGATATAGGAAAGGAAATCGATATAATTGGCCCTTTAGGTTTTGGAACATTTAAAATACAAAATTATAAAAATGTTGCTATTGTAGGTGGAGGAATTGGAATATATCCTTTATATCAACTTACTAAAGAATTAAAAGGAAAAAGTAACTTAAATGTATATTTAGGTTTTAGAAATAAAGAACTTGTTACTTGTGAAAAAGAATTTGAAGAAATAGGTTTAAATAAACTTGTTATAACAACTGATGATGGAAGTTATAAAGAAAAAGGCTTTGTAACAGATTTTATGAAAAAAGATATTGAAGAACATATGGTAGATATGATTTTTGCTTGTGGTCCTCTTGCAATGCTTAAAACAGTGAGAAAGTTTGCAATTGAAAAAAATATACCATGTCAAATTTCCTTAGAAGAGAGAATGGGATGTGGAATTGGAGCTTGTTTAGGTTGTGCTGTAAAAGTTATAACAGAAAATGGATTTAGATATGGGCATGTATGCAAAGAAGGTCCAGTTTTTAATGCTCAAGATGTAGATATTTAATTTTGACTGTTGTAATAAGTATAAATTACTTTTTAATTAAAAGTGAAGGAGTAACAATGAAAACAGAAATTAATATTTTTGGAATAAAAATAGAAAAAAATAAAATTATTGAATTCATTAAAATTTGTTCAAAAGTAGGTTTAATAATTTTAATTTTAGGAAGTATATTTTTATTAAATTATTCAGTTTTGTTAAGTCCAGATGATTATAATTATACGTGGGTACAAGGTTCAAATATGACTCAAAAAGTAGATAGTGTTGCAAATTGTATTCAAACAGCAAAATTTTTTTATAATAATTGGACGGGAAGAGTTATACCACACGTATTAATTGGAATATTTAGAAATTTGAATCCAATTATATTTCAAATAGTAAATACTTTGGTATTTTTACTATTTATTACTACAATTACAAAAGTTTTAAATAAAAAATCAACATTTTTAGGATTATTGTCTGTATTTGGTTACTTATCTTTTAGTATGATGTTTGGAGAAAAATTTGCATGGATAAGTGGCTCATGTAATTATTTATGGACAAGCACTTTGCTCGTGATTTTTATATATTGTGTCTATAATTATTTTATAAATAATAAAGAATTAAATGTTTTATTTAAAATATTAATAATATTATATTCTTTTATTGTAGGATTTTGTCATGAAAATGTAGCTTTTGTAGGTGGTGCTTTTTTAGTATGTTTATTTTTATTTAATATAAAAAAATTTATAAAGTTTGATTTAAAAAAGAAAATAACATTGATTTTAGTATTTGTATTATTTTGTTTAGGTGCATTTGCTACCATATTTGCACCTGGAAATTTTAAAAGAGTAGAAGAAACTGATACTTCTTTTTCTTGGTTATTTCTTAAGAATTATTTAGATAATATATTTGTACTATTAGCAGTTTTAATAAGTATAATAGTGGTTTTTATATTGAACAATATTGAATTAATAAAAAGAGATAAAATTAGATTTTTAAAAAAATCTAATTGGAAAAACTATAATTATGATATAATTAATGAAGAAATATTATTTTTTATAATTCCTGCCTTTATAGCTACAATACCAATGGCAGTAATTTCATATTTCCCACCAAGAGCTTTTTTAGCATATGAAGTTATGTTTATGATTGTTTTTTCAAAAAATATTTGTTTTATTTCTACAAAGTTAGAAAATCATGAAATAATTATGGCTATTGTTTCAATTGTATTTACACTAATAGTTTTTGGAAAATTTTCTCCAAGTACTCTTCGGACAAATAAATTATATAATTCCTTATAAAGCTAAAGTTACAGCTCAATATGAAGAAGCTGCAAAAAAAGGTGAGAAAGATGTTATAGTAAGTAAGTTTGAATATGGTCAATGGATTCATTCAGATGATTGGATTAATATTGCTAATTTCTTTCCAGAATTTGATTACCATATGCCAGTAAATGCTTTAATATCAATGTATTATGGATTTGATAGATTAACAGCAATTGGAGACAAGGAATATTTAATTGAAATTACTGTAGATACAGAAGGAATAAATAAATATGATGTTATAGATATAGACACTGGAAAAAATGTAGCAAAAATTGAATATGATAATCATATTAGGTATTGTATTCCACAAAACAAAGTTGGTAAATATCGTTTAGATGTTAGAACAAATGGATTACAAGAATTAATTTTAGATTATAAAGTAAGATACGTAAATGGAGAAGTTGATAAAGATACTATAAAAATAGATGATTTATTATTAACGAAATAATATATGAGAAAAGGAGATATATTAATGAATACAGAAGTAAACTTTTGCGGTATAAAAATGAAAAATCCTGTAACAGTTGCATCAGGAACCTTTGGATATGGTAGAGAATATTCTCAATATATTGATTTAAATCAATTAGGTGCAGTTATTACAAAAGGTACATTTTTAAAACCTAAAAAAGGAAATCCTCCACCAAGAATTTGTGAAGTACCAGGGGGTATGCTAAATAGTATAGGCCTTCAAAATCCAGGTATAGAATATTTTGCAAAATATGATTTGCCTTGGTTAAAATCATTTGATACTAAAATAATTGTAAATGCTGGAGGAAGTACGATAGAAGAATATGTTGAACTTTGCAGAATTTTAAATACATTAGATATAGATGGTGTTGAACTTAATCTTTCTTGTCCTAATGTATGTGAAGGATGCATGGCATTTGGAACAACTTATGATGGAACTAAAAAAATTACTGGTGAAGTAAGAAAAGTGTTAAAAGATAAACCTTTAATTGTTAAGTTAACACCTAATGTAACCAATATTACAACTATTGCAAAAGCAGCGGAAGATGGGGGAGCTGATGCTGTTTCTGCAATTAATACAATTTTAGGAATGAAAATTGATATAAATACGAGAAAACCAGTTTTAGCAAATAATACAGGAGGTTATTCTGGACCTGGAATAAGAACAATTGGTGTAAGAATGGTATATCAAATGTCACAAGTTATTAATATTCCAATTTTAGGATTAGGTGGAATTTGTAATGCTGATGATGCAATAGAATATATGCTTGCTGGAGCTACTGCTATTTCTATTGGATCAGCTAATTTTACAGATCCTGAGACAAGTATAAAAACTATTCATGGAATTGAACAATATATGAAAAATCATAATATAGAAGACATTAATTCTATAATTGGAAAAGTTCAAATGAATTAATAAGAATAAGTAGGAGGCATAGGTATTATGTATATATTACTTTTTTTTATAATATTAATATTTATATTTATAATAATTAAATTTAATAATTTTATTAGCTTAAAAAATAAAATTAAACAATCTAAATCTAGTATTGAAGTTTACTTAAATCAAAGATTTGATTTAATACCTAACTTAGTAGAATGTGTAAAAGGATATGCAAATTATGAAGCTGAAATTTTCACTAAAATTTCTGAATTAAGAGCAGAATATAATAGCCAGAATAATAAAGATTTGAAAAAAGCAACATTAATAAACCAAGAGTGTAATAATCTTTTAGCAATAGGTGAAAATAATCCTAACTTGAAATCTAGCCAACAATTTATGAATTTGCAAAAAAATATTACTAAAATGGAAAGTCAATTGCAAGCAGCTAGAAGAGTATATAATGGTGATGTTACACTATATAATACTACAATAAATACATTTCCTAATAGTATTTTGGCTAAGTTATTTAATTTTAAGGAAGAAGAGTTATTTCAAATAGAAGAATATAAATCAGAAAATATAAAAATCGATTTATGAAAATAATATGGAATATGAAAAAAAGATGAATAAATATAAAATTTTTTATTTATAGAAATAAATAAAAATATAGAGGTATTATTTAATGGAAAAGGAATTTGAAGAAAATTTTGAAAAATTGTATGAAAATATTTATGAAAATTGTTCTGAAAGATTAAAAAATATAGAAACAAAGAAAAATAAGATTATATTAGGTGTAGTTATTATCTGTATTATAATTAATTTGATTAAAATTATTTTTTTTAAAGAGAATGGAATATCAGAATATTTAATATTATTTTTTTCAATTGCAATTATATTAATTGTTGTTATAATAGGAAAACAGCGTTATAGAAAATTATATAAAGCATGTGTTATAGAAGGACTTGTAAAAGGATATAGTAAAAATTTAGATTTTAGCTCTCAAATAGGAATAACAAAAATGGACTATGTAGCTTCTAAATTTGATAAAAATTTTGATAGCTATTATTCAGAAGATAAAATATATGGTAATCTAGAAACAGGAGAAAAAATTCAAATGGCTGAAGTTGTTACAAAAGAGGTCCAAATATATACAGATGCTAATAATGAGACACATGAAACAGAAACGCTTTTGTTTAGAGGATTATATGGAACAGTATCTCTTATGAATAACATAAATTCTAATATATATGTAGCGAGTAATTCAAATTTTAATAGATTTAGTAAAGAAAGAGTTGAAATAGACTCATCTGAATTTGAAAAATATTATGATTGCTTTTGTGATGATAAGATTAAAACAATGCAAATATTTACTGCAGATTTAATTGAAAAATATGTAGATATAATTAGAAATAAAAAATATGGTTTCGAATTAAAAATAGTAAATAATATGATATATTTTAGATATAAATGTGATAATGCTTTTGAACCACCTACTTTCAAAACAGGATTAGATAAAGAGTTTGTAAGAAAATATTATAAATTAATTTATTACCCTTTAGAAATAGTAAAAAGTACAATAGCAAATATAAAAGAAATATAGTTTGTAAATAAAAAATTAAGAAAAAAATTCAATTATTTAAAAAATATATAAAAACTGAGAAGAATGTAAGATTTATAAAGACAGAATATGAGATTTGAATTTTAAATAATTTTTTGAATTAATATAGAATTTTTTTGAATTAATATAAAAAAAGCTTGATAAAATACATAAATTATGTTACTATTTTAATATATAAAAATAAATTAAATACGTTGAAGAAGAGGAGTAAGTAAAAAACTACTAGAAAGAGAAAAGAGGTAATTTGCTGTAAGCTTCTTATAGAAAGATTTACTGAAGGTAGCTTTGGAGTAGATATACTGAAATAAAAGTAAGTATATTCGTTTGAGTAACGTTAAAAACTTATAGAGATGTTTATTTTATAAATAATTAAGGTGGTACCGTGGTAAATATTCGCCCTTATGCTTTTGCATAAGGGCTTTTTGATATTATTAAAATAATAAATAAAAAATTTTAAAGGAGGTATATTATGATTGAAAATCATAAACTTGCAGATAAGTATATTCCCAAAGATTTTGAAGATAAAATATATGATCGTTGGGAAAAGAAAGGATATTTTAAACCATCAGAAGATAAAACAAAGAAAACATATTGTATAATGATGCCACCTCCAAATGTAACAGGAAAATTGCATATGGGACATGCTTTGGATTATACTCTTCAAGATATTTTAGTTCGTTATAAGAGAATGAAAGGTTATAGAACTCTTTGGCTTCCAGGTTCGGACCATGCTGCAATTTCAACAGAAATGAAAATTGTTCAAAAACTAAAATCAGAGGGAAAAACAAAAGAAAATATAGGAAGAGAAAAATTTTTAGACGAAGCTTGGAATTGGACGAAAGAATATGGTGGAATAATACAAAAACAACAAAGAAAGTTAGGTTGTTCTTGTGATTGGGAAAAAAGTAGATTTACTTTAGACGAAGGAATGTCTGATAGTGTATTAGAACAATTTATAGAATTATATAAAAAAGGACTAATATATAAAGGAAAAAGAATGGTAAACTGGTGTACTAGTTGTAAGACATCTATTTCTGATGCAGAAGTTGAATATAAAGAAGAACAGTCTTATTTATGGCATATAAGATATAAAATCGCAGGAACAGAGGATAGATATATTGAAGTTGCAACAACAAGACCAGAAACAATGCTTGGAGATACAGCTGTAAGTGTTCATCCAAAAGATGAAAGATATAAAGATTTAGTTGGAAAAACTTGTATACTTCCTATTATGAATAAAGAAATTCCAATAATAGCTGATGAATTTGTTGAAATGGACTTTGGTACAGGTTGTGTTAAAATTACACCAGCACATGATTTAAATGATTATCAAGCTGGATTAAGACATAATTTAGAAATAATAGAAGTATTTGATGAAAACTTTAAAATGGGAGATTTAGTTCCAGAATATAAAGGAATGGATTTATTAGAAGCAAGAAAAGAAATAGTCAATAAATTAAAAGAAATTGGTGCTTTAGTGAGAATTGAAGAATATACTCATAATGTTGCTAAATGTGAAAGATGTAAAAGTACAATAGAACCTAAAATTTCTGAACAATGGTTTGTAAGTATGAAAGATTTAGCAAAACGTGCTGCAGATTCAGTAAGAAATGGAGAAATTAAATTTATTCCCCAAAGATATGAGAAACAATATTTTCATTGGCTTGATAATATACAAGATTGGTGTATTTCTAGACAATTATGGTGGGGACATAGAATACCAGCATATTATTGTAAAGAGTGTGGAGAGATAAATGTATCAAAAGAAAATCCTATAACTTGTAAAAAATGTGGTTCAAAAAAATTGGTTCAAGATCCAGATACTTTAGATACATGGTTTAGCTCTGCATTATGGCCATTTTCAACTCTTGGTTGGCCAAATAAAAATTCTGAAGATTACAAAGATTTTTATCCAACTCAAACTTTAGTAACTGGATTTGATATTATTACATTTTGGGTTTCTAGAATGATGACTCAAGGACTAGAATTTACAAATCAAGTTCCATTTAAAGATGTTTTAATACATGGAATGATTAGAGATAGTCAAGGTAGAAAAATGTCTAAAACTTTAGGTAATGGAGTAGATCCATCAGAAATTATAGAAAAATATGGTGCAGATAGTTTAAGATTTTCACTTATTTCTGGTACTACTATGGGAAATGATATTAGATATATGCCTGAAAAAATAGAGCAAGCCTCAAATTTTGCTAATAAAATTTGGAATGCAGCTAAATTTATTACTAATTCGTTAGCAAAAGATCAGGATATAATTGAATATGATGCCAAAGTATATGATTATAAAACAAATACTTATAATTCAGAATTATTAAAGATAGAAGATAAATGGATTCTTAACAAACTGGATAAGTTAGTTTTAGAAGTAAGTATGAATTTAGAAAATTATGATATAGGAATTGCACTTGATAAAATTTATAATTTTATTTGGAATGAATTTTGTGATTGGTATATAGAAATGGTAAAACCAAGGTTATATAGTGAAAATTATGAAGAAAAAGTTGCAGTATGCTATATATTAGATTATGTTTTTGGAGTATCTATGAAATTATTACATCCATTTATGCCATTTATAACTTCAGAAATATATACAAAATTAGTTAATTACAATGATAAAGAATTAATGGTAAGTAAATGGCCAGAAACAAGAGAAAAATTTATTTTTGAAAAAGAAGAGTTAATAGTAGAAAAATTTAAAAAAATAATTGTTGAGATTAGAAATATAAGAACAAAAATGAATGTTCATCCTTCTAAAAAATCAAAATTATTAATAATAAAAAATGACATAGAAAAAGAAATAACTGAAGCTAGAGAATTTTTAATTAAATTAGGATTTGCAAATGAAATAATAATTTTAAATGATGAGAAAGAAGTTCCTAAAAATGCAGTCTCTATAGTAGTAGATGATTTAAGAATTTATATTCCATTTGAAGAATTAGTTGATATTGAAGAAGAGAAAAAAAGACTAGAAGGTGAAATAACAAAATTAGAATCAGAAATTTTACGAGGAGAGAAAATCCTTTCTAATCAGGGATTCTTAAATAAAGCACCAGAAAGTAAAGTTAATGAAGAAAAAGAAAAACTTGAAAATTATAAAAAAATGTTAGAAAATATTAAAGAAAGATTAAAAAACTTGAAATAAGCATTTTTTCATAGTATATTATTTGTATTAGTTTTTAAAATTAATTAATGTGTAATTATTGGGGGCAAAGAAAGGATTTAAACAATGCTTAAATTTGTTCCCAAAAATTTTCCTTATTTCAATAAAAAAAGTTTTTTAGATATATTATTTCCGCAAGTTTGTACAATTTGTGGAAAAATGGATAAAAATTACTTATGTGATAAATGTTATAAAAAAATAGAAAAATTTAAAAAAGATGAGTTAATTCAAGGAAAAGAAAAAATAAAAATTTTTTTGAATAATAAATTTTATAAAAAAGATTATATAATAAAAGATATTTATTTTGATGAATTATTTTATTCTTTTGAATATAAAGGGATTATTAGAAAATTATTATTAAAATATAAATTTTATGGTTCAGCTTATCTATCATATATGTTTGCAAATTTATTAATAAATAATCCAAAAGTTAAAAATATTTTAGAAAGATATGATATAATAATCCCAGTTCCAATGGATAAAATAAAAAAAATTAAAAGAGGTTATAATCAAACTGAGCTAATAATAAACATTTTTAAAAGTTATTCTCAAATTTTAAAAAATGTTTCTTTAAAAAAATTTGATTATAAAGATTATATAATTAAAATAAAAAAATCAAAAACTCAAAGTAAATTAAATTTTAAACAAAGACAAGAAAATATTAAAAATGTTTTTAAAGTTAAAAATTTCAACAAATTAAAAAATAAAAATATAATAATATTTGATGATATATGTACAACTGGTGCAACAGTAAATGAAATATCAAGAATTTTAAAAGATATTGGCGTAAATAGAATTATCGTATTAGTAATTGCAAAAGATTGAATAATAAAAGTGAAAGGAGTAAAACTATGTTTAAAATAGGTTGTCATTTGTCTGCTTCTAAAGGATATTTGGATATGGCTGAAACATGTGAAAAAATAGGAGCTAATACATTTCAATTTTTTACAAGAAATCCTAGAGGAGGAAAAGCTAAGGATATTGATCAAGAAGATATAGAAAAATTCTATGAAAAAGCTAAAAAAATTGGAATTGATGTGATATTAGCACATGCACCGTATACTTTAAATTGTGCTTCAAGTGATGAAAGAATAAGAGATTTTGCTAAACAGACAATGAAAGACGATTTATTAAGAATGGAATATACTCCTAATAATTTATATAATTTTCATCCAGGAAGCCATGTAGGACAAGGTATAGATATTGGAATTAAAAATATAGTTGAAATATTAAATGAAGTATTAACTAAGGAACAGACTACTACAGTATTATTAGAAACAATGGCTGGAAAAGGTTCTGAAATTGGAAGAAATTTTCAGGAATTAAAACAAATTATAGATGGTATAGAGTTAAAAGAAAAAATTGGTGTTTGTTTAGATACATGCCATGTTAATGATGCAGGATATGATATTGTAAATAATTTAGAAGGTGTATTAGATGAATTTGACAAAATTATAGGATTAGATAGATTAAAAGCAATTCACATTAATGATAGTAAAAATGAAATTGGAACTCATAAAGATAGACATGAAAAAATAGGTGA
Organism: uncultured Clostridia bacterium; assembly: GCA_947594985.1. Classification (GTDB taxonomy): domain Bacteria; phylum Bacillota; class Clostridia; order TANB77; family CAG-508; genus Scatovivens. Next base: position 4,401 of record CANQEK010000011.1, on the reverse strand, counting down.
AGGAAAAATTGGAATAGATGCAATTGAAAGAATAATAAATCATCCTAAATTAAGAGAATTACCGTTTTTATTAGAAACTCCAAATGAATTAGATGGATATGAAGAAGAAATAAAATTATTAAGAAAAATTTATAAAAATTAATAATTTTTTAAGGTTAATTTAAGAAACATTGTATATTATTAGTTCATAATAAAAATATAAAGGAGTGATGCAATGTTTTTTTAGTTTTCAATAACATGATAAAATAAAACAAAAATAAAATTAAATCCCCAAATTAAAATATATGAAGGCGATTAGTTATGCAATCGCCTTTATTTTTGTATTTAGATAAAATTGTTTTTTAAAATTATAAAAAAATGTATAAAAAATTCCTAATTTGTCATAATAAAAGTATAAATACAAAATAAGGAGGAATTTATGAAAGCAACAGGAGTTGTAAGAAGAATAGATGATTTAGGTAGAGTTGTTATACCTAAGGAAATAAGAAAAGTCCATAGAATAAAAGAAGGAGATCCATTAGAAATTTTTACAGATAAAGAAGGAGAAATAATATTAAAAAAATATTCTCCTATAGGAGAACTTACAGAATTTGCTTCAACATATGCAGATACAATTTCAAAAACAACAGGACATATTGCATGTATAACAGATAAAGATACAGTTATAGCTGTAGCTGGAGGTTCTAAAAAAGATTTTTTAGAAAAAAGTCTAAGTAAAGAATTAGAAGAAGTAATGGAAAATAAAGAAATCTTTAAAAGTAAAGAGAATAATGAAATTTCAATTCCAATAACTCAAAATGAAGGAAGGGAAAGAATATATAATTCACAAGTTATATACCCAATCATAACAGATGGAGATGTAGTTGGTAGTGTTATTCTTTTATCAAAAGAACCAAATAAAAAAATGGGAGAAGTAGAGGATAAAGTTGCTCAATCAGCTGCTGGATTTTTAGGAACTCATTTAGAAATTTAATAGAAAAAGATTACTAAATTTTTAGTAAATATTATAAAAACTTATAAAAATTGACAAATAAAAGATTTATTTCTTTAGTTTGTCAATTTTTTGTATTAAAATTGTATTATTATTGTAATATAAAATTTATAGAAAAATAAAAAAAAATATGGTAAAATTTGTACAATAAAATAAATTAATGTTGAATAATTAAATTATTCATAAGGAGGAAAAATATATGAGTACTAAAACTACTGATGAACTAGAAGAATTAGCAAATAATGGTGACTCTGGAGCTATTTATGAATTAGGAAAAAAATATTTTCATGGAATAGGTGTACCAGTAAATTTTGAAAAAGCAAGAAAATATTTTGAAGTAGCTGCTGAAAAAGGTTCTAAAGGTTCTAATTATTATTTAGGAAAAATGTTTTATAATGGTAATGGTGTTAGTACAGATTATATAAAAGCAAAAGAATATTTAGAAAAATCATCAGACGCTGACAATGTCTTTTCTAAATATTATTTAGGCAAATTATATTATTGGGGAGATGGAGTAGAAAAAGATTATAATAAAGCTAATGAGTTAAAAAATTCAATACTAAAAGAACCATTGTATGCAAATCAGAATACTGGAATACAAGAATTTTATAGTATGACAGATTTTGAAGGAACAACTAAAAAATATGTAAATGATTTACAAGATAAAGTATTATTAGAATATAAAAATTTATTTGGTAAAGAATAATAAGTTTTAAAAACCGTCATGTATTTTACATGACGGTTTTTTGTATTATATGAATTAATTTGAAAATTTTTATAATATTCTTATTATGTTGAATACTTGAAATATAAAGTAATTTATAATATAATTAAATAATTAAATAAGTAATTAAATAAATAATTAAATAAATAATTAAATAAATAATTAATTAAATAATTAATTAAATAATTAATTAAATAAATAATTATTTAATTGATATATTATTTAATCTAATATTGTTTATAAAAAAGTATATTAATTCTTTAACGATAAATAGAGTAATTTTAAAATTATAATAAAAAGGAGGAGAATAATCAGATAAATTGATTATTAGATAAGAAATGAAAGCAATTGAAATAAGAAATAAATATTTAAACTTTTTTAAAAATCATGGTCATACAATAATTCCTTCAGCTCCATTAATTCCAGAAAATGATCCATCAGTATTATTTACGACTGCTGGAATGCAACCACTAGTGCCATATCTTTTAGGGCAAAAACATCCATCAGGGACAAGATTAACAGATTTTCAAAAATGTGTTAGAACGAACGATATAGATGAGGTTGGTGATAATTGCCATCTAACATATTTTGAAATGCTTGGAAATTGGTCTTTAGGTGATTATTTTAGAGAAGAATCAATAGCAATGAGTTATGAATTTTTAACAAAGGAGTTAGGTATACCTAAAGAAAAATTATCAGTTAGCTGTTTTAAAGGTGATGATGATTGTCCTAGAGATGAGATTTCTTATGAAGCGTGGAAAAAAGCAGGAATACCAGATGAAAGAATCTATTTTTTTGGTAAGAGTGAAAATTGGTGGATAGCTGGAGAGGAAGGACCTTGTGGACCTGATACAGAGATGTTTTATGATACAGGAAAAGAAAAATGTTCACCAGAATGCAATCCATCATGTAACTGTGGAAAATATGTTGAAATATGGAATAATGTTTTTATGGAATTTTATAAAGATAAAAATGGTTATTCAAAATTAAAACAAAAAAATGTTGATACAGGTTTAGGATTAGAAAGAATGGCAATGCTTTTACAAGGAAAAGAAACTCCTTATGAGACAGAGTTATTTAGTCCTGTTATGGAAAAATTAAAAAATATTGAAACAATTGATAATATTCAAAGCAGAAGAATAGTTGCTGAGCATTTACGTTCTAGTATAATGATAATAAATGATGGTGGAACACCAAGTAATGTAGATAGAGGTTATATATTAAGAAGATTAATTAGAAGAATGACTAGACATTTAAATAAATTAGGAATTGATTTAAATAGTTTACCTAAACTTATAGAAACCTCTATAGATTCAATAAAAGAATTATATCCAGAATTAGAAAATAAAAAAGAAAATATAATAAATGTAATAATAGAAGAAAAAGATAAATTTATAAAAACTCTAAAAAATGGTGAAAAGGAATTTGAAAAAATAGCAAATAAAATGAAGACTTCTGGAAAAAAAGAATTAGATACAGATATAGTATTTAACTTATATGAAACTTATGGATTTCCACCAGAAGTTACTGAAGAACTTGCTAAAGAACAAGAATTAATTGTAGATATGACAGATTTCCAAAAATTATTTAAAGAGCATCAAGATAAATCAAGACTTGGTAGTGAACAAAAGTTTAAAGGTGGACTTGCTTCTACAGGTGATACTGAAATAAAATATCATACAGCTACGCACTTATTAAATGCGGCTTTAAAAGTAGTTTTGGGAGATCATGTTCATCAAAAAGGAAGCAATATTACAGCAGAAAGAATGAGATTTGATTTTTCTCATGGAGCTAAGATGACAGATGAAGAAAAACAAAAAGTAGAAGATTTGGTTAATAAGTGGATTTCTCAGAAATTAGATGTAACAATTCAAGAAATGCCAAAAGAAGAAGCAATAAAATCAGGTGCAGAATGTATGTTTATTGAAAAATATCCTGATATTGTAACTGTTTATAGTATAGGAAATGTATCTAAAGAATTATGTGGAGGACCTCATGTGCAGAATACTGGAGAGTTAGGACATTTTAAAATTAAAAAAGAAGAAGCATCTTCAGCAGGCGTTAGAAGAATAAAAGCTATATTAGAATAGTGTTTTAATTCAAAACAATTAATACTTAATTTATAACAAAAAAACAAAATCATACTAGTATAAATGATTGTATTGCAGATTTTTTTATGATATAATATATATAAGTATGTATATAATAATTAAAAAGATTGGAGATAAAAAAATGTTTAATAAGTATAGTAATATTTTAACAATGATTTTAGTCGTTTTAATAGTTGCAATATTAGGTATAGTTGGATATTTTGCTTATGATTTATTTCATTCTAAAAGAGTTAAAGCTAATGCACATGCTGCTATAGACGAATTTGAAAATTCTACTCAATCAATAAAAAAAGATACTTCAGACATAAAAGATGATGATAAAAATAAAACTAACTCAGATGCTAATTTAGACGATTTAATACAAAAAAATGATAAACAAACAGAAGAGCCTGATGAGAATACAGCGACACCTGGATATGAAAAAGTATATATGGAAGATTATCAAGTTATGGGAAAAATAGAAATTCCAAAAACAGGTGTTGATACACCTTTTTTAGATAGGGTAACTGTTAGCGGAATGGAAGTAGCACCTTGTTTATTGCTACAAAGTGGAGAATTAAATGTAAGTGGAAATG
>CANQEK010000010.1 GCA_947594985.1 uncultured Clostridia bacterium | reverse complement strand
CAAGAGGTTTTGCACCAGCTACAACACCGGCTGCATTTTTTAATGACTCAACAGCATTTTGTGAACTATCTACTAAGCTGCCTCCTCCTCCAAAATGGAATATTTTCTTAAATAATTGCTGAGCTTTTGTTGCATAGCTCATTAATAATAGTGCAACAATCATACCTGGTATTGATTCAAGTGCTAGTACTAATGCTTGACTAATAAATATTGCATAAAATATAGCATGTATTGTCTGTAATAAAACATTCATTAAATATTCAGTCATCCAATTTGAAAGTACTTTACTTTTACCACTAAGTACTTTTTGCAAAGCAAATGCCACACCAACACCAGGTGCCATTAATGTTAATACAATAACTGTAAGTAATCTTTTTAAATATATAATAATATATTTTACTGCTAAGTACACTAAATAAACATATAAAACCATACCTATCATTCCATTTGATAATCTAGGGTCATATGCTCTTGTTCTTACTTCCTCATATAGTCTTATTTCTATATCTGAATTTGATGTTTCACTCTCCGAATTTGATAACTGCATCATTTGTACCTTATTCATAGCAGAGGCAGATTCACTAATAATACCTACTAATGTATTGTTAATCATTAATATAAAAATCATGAAAAAATGTAATGTATATATCATTATTATACCAGTTAACCAATCCATAAGCATTCTCTTGTAAAGTGCTTTGTCACTAGCTATTGTAGAACAAGCCATCTTTATACCAACAGCTATTAATATTACTAACATTATAGCAGTAGCTAATAATAACAATATATAATACCACATAGCAACTACTTGTCTTATTTTTAGAACCATAGGTGGATTGTCTTTATTAGCTAAAGCATTTAACTGTTTAGCATATAAGGTACATCCATCACAACCTTTACAAGTACATGAAAATTCTTCTTCAGCACTAGTTGTATATGAATTACATTCTATATTATTAGAATCAATAGTTTGACCTTCCATATGTTTTACACATTCATCAACTGGCTTACGACATTGTTCACAAACAATTATTGTTCCAGTTCCTGAAACTGTGCAATCTAATTGATCATCAAAAACATCTACATTTAATCCTGGTACCCTATTATATACGATTGATTCAACAGTCACATTGTTTGAAGAATCAGATAAACTTGTTAAATCAGTAGAACTTTCTACAACTGAACCATCCATATTAACTCCTGTTGTAGACTCTAATGCCCAAGTTACCATTTTTTCAATTAAAGCTGTCCAACCAACTACTACCATTCTTGGTCCCAGTGTTAAAATTCCTATTAACCAATCAGCTATTTGCCCTATACTATCTAAAAGCCATGACCAAAAACTTTTATTAATTGTATATGTCATTTGTGTAGTTCCTGAATAATAAAATTCGCCATCTTGTTGCATACTTGCATACGAAACTGGAGTAGAAAAAAAGGTTATTAAAATAGATATTGTTACTATAACTATTACAATATTTTTTATAGTATTTTTTAATAATCTCATTTCTTTCTCCTTTCTACAAATCTACTATCAATTCTTTATCATCATATTTTAGAATTCCATTCTCGAATTGTAATAACTTAAACTCATCTTTATCTAATATTAATGTTCTAACTTTTCCATCTTTTAAATTATATAAATAAATTCCTTTTCCCGTTTTTGAATATATAAAATAATCATTGTTTGCCCATAAATAACTATTTATGAAATCATTCAATTCTCTATTTGGTTCTGTATTAAACTTAGAAATAAATTTCATTGAATATATATAACCATTTAAATCAAGTTCTGGATAAATTCCATAATTTAAACTTTCTCCAATTATTTCTTTTTGATCATCACTTAAAGTATCTTCATATTCCAAACATTTTTTTAATAAAGAATCTTCTTTTAAAATTCTTTTATTTTCTGTTTCAAAAACTAAATCTATTTGAAGTTTTGAAACAAAATTTGTATTTTCTAAATAATTACCGATTTTTGTTAAATCACTCTTAATATTATTATACACCAAAATTCCACTTTCGTCATCATAATTTATCTTTATTTCAATTCCTTTTAGAGGATATGACAAAAATACTGATGAAGATGTATAAGTATACTCACTATAATCTGGCCACAAATATGTTACTTCATTCATAAAATCAAGTAAATCTAACTCTTTTTTTATATATTTATCAACTAAATCTAGGAAATCATCAATATCTAATTTACTGTTTCTGTATACTGATATTTCATTTTCAGTAAAAAATATATACATTTCATTTCCTTTATATCCAATAATATTTTCATTTTCAAAGGTAGGATCACCTAGCACCGCTCTAATATAACTAAACTCTGTTCCTGGAAAAATATTATTTACTACATTTTTATCATAATTTTTATCAAAAATAATATTATATACCCTATTATTTATTGTTCTAACTCTAATTCCTTGTGTAAAATATATATAGTATTTATCAAAAATACTATCTTTCTCTCCCAAATTTATATCTTTCCAGTCATTTTCTACACACTTATTTAAAATTTCTGATTCTATTTTAAAATCAGTTATAGGACTTTCTTTATATTTTTTTAAACTTATCTGAGAATCCATATAAATAAAATAATCTTCTATATCATTTATAATTATAGTTTGTATTTTTGAACCATTACAGATAACTTGTACTGTAATATCATTTTCTTTATCAATCATTCTAAAACTTGTATATCTTAATATTTTTGCAGAATCTCCTAATAAATCATTGTAATATTCCTCATTACTTTCATCATTTTCATAAGGAAGAACTTTAAATTTTAAATAAACATCTAGAGAAAATTTCTGTATTGTACTTGTTTCTTCAGAAATATATGTAGATTTATAATACTCAATTACTTCTTTTATCGTACTTAAGTTATCATATGAAACTTCAGTAACATTTTCTTGTTTTAAACTCTTTTTCAGAATGTTTGAAATAATCATTAATATAAAGACCACAACAAATAAAACTATTAGTATTTTTTTTAAGTTTTTATTTGTTTGGTCTTTATACTTTATTTTTTTCATTACAACTCCCCATATAAAATAACTTTAATTACTATATCTCTACTTTTATAATTTATTTGCATTTAGCACCATTATTTTAAGCTATACTTAGCAACTTATTGATTAATTTTAACTACATTTAGCAATATTTCATATAATTAATTTACTTATTATTTACTCTTTCTTTTTCAATCTTTTCTACTAAATCAGTATCTCCATCAAAATCAACAATTCCATTTTTTACTAAATCTTTTGAAAAATCTGTAAAATAATAATTTTGAAAAAATTTTGTGTTTTTTATATCATTATTTATTATATTAATTTCAACCCCTCTTGTTGAATATAAAATATGAAGATTTCCTTGGTCAGGATCATATTCAAAAGAATCATATGCTTTAAAACTATATTTTAATGCATTAACAAACTTATTTAAATCTTTATTTTCTAAATATTGCTCTAATATAAGTTCAAATTCACTATTTTTTTCATATGAATATGTATAGAATGACATTTCATCTTCATAATAAAAGAAATAATAATCATTTCCTCTATATCCCAAATATCCATCTTCTACACTTCCAAAAACATAGCTAGGATCTGCTTCTGATATTTCTTTTAAAGTCATATCTGTATTTATTTTATTTGTTATCTCACCTTCATATTTATCAGTAAATATTATATTTTTTGCAGCACCTGTTGGTACAGTTCTTACTCTAATTGAATCATCTTTATAAGAAGTATATCCATTTCCTAAATCTTTTCCTTCTCCAAGTTTATCTTCTATTTTTGAAAAAATTCCATCATACATACTCAATAAACTTAAATAATAATCTTTAATATATATATTTGAGGCAGGTACAATTTCAGATTTTTCCACATCTACATATTTTTTACCATCAGTTTGTGAATAAAACTCTTCTTTATCATTAAATATTATTATATGTTTATTTTTTTTATCATCATATTTTACAAATATATTAATATCTTTCTTTTCATCAATTAAATAAAAATTTTCTTTTTCAAAGAATATTTTTAAATCCTCAACTAAATCTATAAAAAATTTTTCATTACTGTTACCATTTTCGCCAAATAAATTCTTAGCAAATTCTGCATAAACATTATTACCATCTTCTTTTATATACTTTGAATCATGTTTTTCTATAACTTCTTTTACAGACTGAGGTAATGATTGAATATAAGATATATAAGGAATATTCTCATTTTCCTGTAAAAAAACTTCATTCTGAACAAGTTTCGTCTTTTTTATTATTACAATTATTAAACATAATAGACAGAATAATAATATTAGAAAAAATAAAATAAATTTTTTTAAAATCTTTTCTTTCTCCATTTATTATCCTTTCTTATTCATAAATTTATCAACATTATTTAAAGTAATAGCATTCATCTTAAATACAACTTTTACCATTTTTTCAACAGTTCCCATTGCTAATAACAATGCTAACGCAACTAACGGAGATTGTATTGCTATTTCATTTGCCGTAACAACAAATATTAGATATATTAAGGCATGAAGTGGTTGTATTAATACATTTAACATAAATTCTTGCATCCAATTTGAAAAAACTTGTGCTTTACCATCTCCAACTTTATCAATTGAATATGTAATTGTTATTAATGGTGCTATCATTATTAAAAATCCCACCATTAAAAATCTTTTCGCATATAACCAGAAAAATTTCAATTCTATAAATAAAAAAATCCAATAAATTATAGACCACATTGTTAATTCTAAGCCTGATAATTTAAAAGCATTATTTAACACTTGTGTACGAATAGTCTCTTCAAAAGTTTCTGGTAAATGATTCTCTATTCTTGGTTGAACTAAAGCAGTTCTTATTTTATAAAATACTCCTGTAATTATCTCACCAAATTGAATTATTACTATCATTATATATACTAGTATAAAAATTATTATTACACTTTCAATCCAACTTACAAGCATTTTTTTATATTTAGCTTTATCAGAAGAGATTGTGGATATAGCCATCCTTATACCAATATATATTAATACCAACAATGCTAAAGTTAAAGCAAGTATTCTACAAATAGAATAAATTTTCACAATACCATTTTTTAACGCAATATTATCACGACTTGCTACTATGCTTGTATTTTCATCTATGTTATACGTATCTTCAGTATTAAAATAATTTATATTAAATAATGGCACTCTATTAAAAACAACTCTATCGATTGAAAACCAAAACTGTGTTTTAGGATCTTGAGCATCAGTCTGTTCTTCTCCCATTGTAACCAATCCAAACATAATATCTATTTGAATAACAAATATATTAACTATTCTAGCTAAAAGTCCAGTAACTGCACCTACCGCTGAAAGTCCAGCACTTCCCAAAGATAAAGTAGCTTTTGTTCCAGAATCTTGTTTTGTAGATGCTTGACCACCTTCTATAATATCAGCTGCAACTGTATCATTTGGTGTGGCTCCCTGTTTATCAATGCCTTGTTGTTTCGCATTACTGTCTGGATCAGCATATACATTATATTTACAAAATATGAAATTAAAAATTATTAATACTATTAATAAGTACGTTATAGTTTTTTTCATAAATTTCACCATTTATTATTTTAAACTCTATTAAGAATTTTCATTTTATATTCTAAGGATTATCTTTTCTGTGCTTCTTTTTTTGATTTTTCTAATGCTGCTTGTTTTGTTAAGTTTGTTTCAACAAATTCAAATTCTTTTCTTGTAGGTTGAATTGATAAAATTGCAGAATCTCCTCCTACTTTCAATAATCCTTCACCTCGTCCACAAGTAACTAGAAAACCAGCTTCTCCTTCACTTAATTTAAATACTTCTTTTAAATATTGAATTTCTGATTTATCTTGTGCTAAAAACAATTTTGTGTCAGAAGATGTTAAAACAGCTTGAACTTCTTGTTTCTCATAAAAGTCTTGGAATTTCTGTGATATAACAGCTAAAGAAACATTTCTTTTTCTTGCACGTCTAGCCATTGTATTTAAAAAATCAACAGCCTCAGGATATGGAAGTAACATCCAAGCCTCATCAACTAAAACTCTTTTTTTAGTAGCTTTTGCTTTATCTTCACTATTCTTTTTAACATATTTTTCCCAAACCCAAGAAAGCATTATTTGTTGTGCTAAAGGTCTTGCAAATCTTTCCTCTAGTTGAGATATATCTATATTAATAAATGGAAGTCCATCTAATAATTCAAAAGTAGATTGCCCATCAAAATAAGCCATTTGTCCTTGATATTCTCTAACATATTGTTTCATAACTTTTACTAAATAACTATAGTGAAAACGATAATCTGGATTCTCATTTTCTTCCGCTTTTCTACAAATTCTCTTATACCATGAACCTATTGTAGGCATTAATTTTTTTGTCCTACCTAAATAATTTTCTGAAATATTTACTTTTCCACTATTTTCATCTTTAGTATATAAACTTTCAATATTATTTGTTATACCTAAAGCAGCATATTCTTCTGCTACAGATTCAGATATAATTTGTTTTGTAAGCTCGTTAACTTCTGGACTTCTAGTAGTTCCTCTAGCCATTGTAAGTAAACCGTTAGTTACATCTTCAATTTTATTTTCAACACTAAGAACTGTTCTTTCTTTTCCTGTTATCTCGTCCTTTATATTTTCCGGTTCAATATCAAACAAATTTATAATAGTTTTTGAATTTGGACTTAATGTTACATTTACACCACCTAAAGCTTCTGCAACAACACTATATTCACCTTCAGCATCAAGTGCTAAACTTTCTATTCCCATTAAAACAGCTGATCTTGCAGTTATTGTTTTAATTGTTACAGATTTACCAGCACCAGATTTACCAAATATAACCATGTTATAATTATTTAATTTTGGACTAAAATTATCATACAAAATAGGTAATCCTGTTTGTTTATTAAAACCTAATGGTATACCATTTTCATGTCCAACTTCTGAAGTAAAAAATGGAAATACTGTTGACATAGCTCTTCTATCAAAAGTATGAGTTTTTGTAATTTTATTATCACAAAATGGCATATTACTTCTAAACGCTTCATCCTGCATAGCCCAAGCTGGTTTTATATCTATAAGATTTTTTGACATTTCACTTGATAATAACTCTGTATACTTATCAAGTTCATCCATACTATATGCAAAGATTGTTGCTATAATAGATGATTCAAACAATTTATTAAATCCAGCTGCAATAGCATCACGTAATTCTTCAGCTTCCATTCTTTTTTGAGCTATAACTCTTTCTCTATTTATATCTCCTCTATCCAATGCTACAATTCTTTCAGATTCAAGCTCACTTATTGTTCTATTTAAATCTGTTTGAGAAGTTGCTTCACTAATTGGATTTATAAATACAGAGACATTTAAATCTCCAAAAGTATACATTCCCCTTAAAAATTCTGGAAATGTACACATTCTAGGTAAATTTGTAACTATCATACTTCTCGCAAATCTAGTAACTGAAGATGATATTTCTATATGATTTGTATAGCTAGCATCAATGCCTCCTGGAGCTATTAAACCTTTAAGTGTCTTTTCATTCTTTTTAAAAACACTATTTTCTTCTCTATTGGTATTTTCTAATTCATTACTATACTGATTATTTTGACTTCCAAACATTTTCTATCCTCCTCTTTTCTTTAGTTTTCATGCTTTTTCTTAACTATTTTCTTTTTAGTAGTAGTTTGTGTTTTTTCAGCATCTAATTTAGGAGTTTCCTTCTTTATTTTTTCTTTACTTTTTATTTCATTTTTTGCTAATTGATATACTCTAGAATCTAACTGTTCTTGATAATTATCCAATATTTCATCTGCTCTTTTTCTTATTTTTTCTTCTTTACTTATTTCCTTATCTAAATCTTCAATTTGTTTTTGTTTATCCGCTTTTAATATACTGTCTGTCGCCATATCTATAGCTGCAATATTAATTTCTTGTTCAAGTCTCTCTTCTTTCTTTTGTAATACATCTTTTCCAGAACTATATAAAGCATCATATTGTGCATCAAGTGCTTTAGATAATTGTAAAATCTCAGATTCATCTCTATTATAAGCAATATATAATAGCTCCGCTAGTTCTTCAGAATCTAAAATTGTACTTGTTATTTGAGAATTTCCTAGTGCACTAGCTATATTTTGGCATCTTGTATACAATTCAGAAAAACACATATTATAAATTTCTTCTTTTGAATATTTATCAAGTCCTCCACCCATTTCAGCAGAATAATATGATACAATTACATATGTTCTTTGTTGTAAAACATTTTTATTTGAACTTAATTTATCAACATAATCTGTAATATCAATACCATATTCTAATATATTTATTTTTCTTCTTTTTTCAAATTCTAATTTTTCTTTTAAAGGTCTATTTCCAGAATTTTGTGCTTGTGCAATTTTAGCATCTAGTTTATCAATCTCATTTGTTAAACTATCAACTCTTGACTTATATTCATCTATTATCTCTCTTAAATTCAAAGACCTACTTTGTATGTATAATTGAATAGGATATCTTAATGTATTTAAAAATTGAACAAAACCTTCTTCTATAGCTATTTTTTCATCTTCAGACATTAAATCATAATTGACACCATTACATTGCAATATCATAACATACTGTGTTCTGTTTTTTCTTACAATCATATTATCAACGATTTCATCAAATTCCATAAAATCAAAAATAGATTCTGTTGTTAAATTACCAGTAAATTTTCCATAATTTTGTTCAACCTTTTTTTGAGTTTCAGCAGAGTTTTTAATAACTTCTTCCGTTTCTTTTTCTGCTTTTTTCTTACGTGGTTTTCCATAAATTAAATATACATATATGGAAACTAATATAATCATTATAAATATTATTATGTAAATTCCCATTTGAAGAAATAGTATAGTTCCTTCACTTCCCATCTATTTTTCCTCCTTTGTACTTTCAAAATATGTATACATTTTTCTTTTTTGTCTAAACTTAAAATACCTCAAAATAATTTCTCCAAGTGGTTCTCCTCCAATTTTCTTTGTTATAGGAAAAGCAACTATAGTAGGAATTTTAAAAGCTCCTACTGCATAACCTATGAAAGCGAAAAAAGCCATAATTCCTAACCCCACTGCTGTCATATTCAATGATTTAAATATAAAGAAAAATAATGAACCTAACATTCCTCCTATTGCAGTTGTTATTAAGGATTTTACTGTAAAAATATATAATATTCTTGATTCACCTCTATAATTACGTGGTATATAATATGTTCCCATAAAATTTCTCCTCCTTTGTTAAAATAACAATATGTAATAATTTAAAATGATGATGCTATATTAATAACAATTTTCCAAATATAATAAGCACCAAATATAACAATTCCTGACACTAAAACACCTACTAATTGTGTTTTTAATTTTGCTTGTGCTTCAGGACCAGAAGTTAAATATTTTATTCCCATATAAGTAGTTATTCCCACCAATACTCCAGCTCCTAGCATCGTAAGTATAGAACCTAAATCAGCAAACTCAGCAACAACATTAGTAAAATCTACATTACTATTTTCAAAAGTCTCTTTTCCTTTATTTATAAAATTTGATGCTTCATCTTCCCATTCTGTTATACTTATAGCCTTTGTAACACTAAATAATGAAATTATTACAAAAAACATTATTACTAATATACTAATTTTACTTATATATATTCTCTTCACTTATAATACCTCCGCTATTAACCCGATTATATATTATATAATTTAATTATACTTAAATACATAATTTTTTTCAACATTTTTAGTTAATATTTGATATTTTTAACACAAATGTAATAAAAAACTAATAAGTAAAATTAATAAAGAAAAAAATATCTTTTAGAATTAATTTTACTTATTAGTTTTTTATTATCTTTTTATCATATTTTTTATTATAACTTAATATTGTTTTAAATATATTTAAATAATTAATTTGCAAATACTTGCGATAAATCAGCACATGCCGCAACTAGATTTACAGCTCCAAATAGCAAAACACAACCAATTAATATTGGCATAATTTGTTTTTTGGTCTCTGCTTTTTCACCAGGACTAGCAATTATATATTTTATACCAAGCATTGTTATTACAATTAAAGATATACCTGTACCTACCATTTGTATTACTCCAATTACACTATTAATTGTTTTTGCAATATTAGAGTCAGATGGATTTGCCATATTAGTTGTTGGTGACATTCCATTAATAACATTTTCTAATCCTTCATCCACATCCGTTGTTGTTGCATATGTTTTATATGTCATAAAAATTAAACTTATCATTAACATTATAACTAATATTGAAATAATTTTTCTCATGGCAATTATATTCCTTTCTTATTAATTCTATTTAATATAACATTAAGAATTACTATATTAAAATATTATTTAAATTCTTTACCACCATTAATTAGTTGTAGATGTTATAACAAAATCTCTAATTATAGTTAAAATTCCTGATGCACCAAATAATATCAATGCTCCAATTATATAATTAATTGCATATTTTTTTATATCAGCTTTATCTCCAGCTGAAGCCATTATGTATTTCATTGCAATAATCATTAAAATAAGTACTGCTACACAAGCACCAACTAATCTCACTATATCCAGTATTGTCGTTAATATCTTTGTAACAGTACTAGCTGCAGATAAAATTCCTTCATTTTCTCCGTTATTATTTTTTCCTGAAAAATTATTTTTAATCATATCTGAAGACGTACCACTAACACCTGATGAAACTCCGCCTGATGAAGCTCCGTGTCGTTTGTTGAGCACCACCATTTTCTTCCAATATCACTCCTTGTTGTCTCATTGATTCTTCCATCATTTCTTGTGGAGATTTAGCAGCTATAGTTAAATTTTCTGCTTTAACATTATATATAAGAGAAAACATTAATAAAAAAACAGTTAATAAACAAAATAATTTTATAATATTTTTTTTCATTATTGCTTATCTCCTTTCTATTTTTCGAATAATTAATTAACAGATTCTAATCATCATTTATAAAATGATTGTCTATACATATATATTTATATTGTTATACTCTTTTAAAATTTATACTTTCATTTTTTTAGAATAATTTAAATCATTAACTTGTGCAAAATTTTTACTAACATCACTTGTTCCATCTTCAGCTTCTATATTTTCTGCAAAATTACTTATTATTGACACAATTCCTACAACCCCAAAAAGTATAATTGCACCAATTACATAGTTAACAGCATGTTTTTTTATATCAGCTCTATCTCCTGGAGCTGCTATCATATATTTCATTGATATTACAAGTAAAATTACTATTGCTATTGTAACACCTACTATACGAGCAATTGAAATAATTGTAGACGCTGAATTATTAACTAAATTTTTAAATGGTCCAACACCATTAATTTCATTTGAATTTTCAAATTTTTCCAAATCAAAATTATTATTGTCATTATTAGTTGCAAAAGATATATATGTAAAAAAACAATTAAATGTAGCTATTACTAAAAAAGCGATAATAAATATTAATATGATTCTACATATTTTTTTCATACTTCCTCCATCTTGTTTATCCTTTTTATTTTTATATTATATATTATAAAATTTATTTTTAACTCGAATAGGAATTATTATTTAATTATTATTATTATTAATATTAATTGAAAATTCTTCAATTATACCTAATATTCCTGTTACAGCAAATAATGTGATTGCACCTACAACATAAGCTACAGCACTCTTTTTAATATCTGCCTTTTCTCCTGGTGCTGCTGTCATATATTTCATTGCTACTACTAGTAACATAATAATCGCTATAGCAACTCCAACTATTCTAATTATTGCTACAAGTGTACCAACAATATTTTTTGTTTTATCACCTGCATTAGTATTAACACTTTGGTTATATAACCCATTCTCACCGTATTAAATTTTTCATCTCGCTTGAATAATCATCTGCTCTTACTATATTATTAATACTTATAAAAAACATAATAAATAACAATAATATAATTAAAATTTTAATATATTTTTTCATATTATATTTTCCTTTCTTAAATATTTATTATTATATACTTGAAGAAAATTTTTGTATTATACTTAATATTCCTGTACAACTAAACATTATAATAGCACCTACAAAATAAGGCACAGCATGTTTTTTGATATCTGCTTTTTCTCCTGGTGCTGCCATCATATATTTAATAGCAACCATAACAAGCATTATTATAGCTACACCAGCAGAAATAATTTTAGTAATATCTATAACAGCAGCTGCAATCTTCCTAACAGATGGTGTAACATCACTATCTTCATTTGCTGAAGAAACCGTGTTCACATAATTCATAATACTTTCTCCAAATACTGCTTTATTTTGTATTAATAATGACAACATAATAAAAATTAACAATATTATAAATATTTTTTTTACGTTTTTCATTTTTTTCCTCCATTTTAGGTTTTACTATTTTAATTATATCATTTTTTGCTTTTTTTTTCAATAAATATAAATTCATTCTTATATTAACTTATATTTTTCAATTTGTAAATAGTTTTATTTTTTGCAACTAAAATTTAATTTAATTTACATTTGTTAATTGTATAAAAAATAAAAAGGACACCATTCTAAGATATCCTTTTTATAATAATTTACTTCATATTATTTAATTGCCATTGCCTGAAGCAGGAGTAACGTTCGTAGCAAAATTCTTTACTATCTGTAGAATTCCTGTTGCAGCAAATAATACTATCGCACCAACTACATATACAACAGCATGTTTTTTGATATCTGCTTTATCTCCAGGAGCTGCTGATATGTATTTAATAGCTAAGACAATTAACATTATAAGAGCAACACCTGTACCAATAATTTGTACTATATTAATTATAGCACCGATAATTCTTTGAAAACTTAGCGCTGCCCCAGAGTTATCGATCTC
The DNA here is from genome assembly GCA_947594985.1 of uncultured Clostridia bacterium. Classification (GTDB taxonomy): domain Bacteria; phylum Bacillota; class Clostridia; order TANB77; family CAG-508; genus Scatovivens. Next base: position 10,944 of record CANQEK010000010.1, on the reverse strand, counting down.
CGTGAATTGACCAGGATCCAAAGCATCATTTCCAGCAGCAGCATCTTCTGCTCTTACTATAACAGTCATAACTGAAACAGCCATAACAGCAATTAAAAGAGTTGCTATTATTTTAATTAAACTTTTTGACATAATAAAATCCTCCTTATTCTATATCTAATTACATTATATACCTTTTTTTGAATAATTTCAACAAAATTTCAGTATATATCAAATCACATTTAATATAGCATATAAAATTTTTTTTGTAAATATTTTTATATTTTTTTAAAAAATTTATTTTAACTTTATTATTTAATCTTTACTTTTATATGTTTTATGATATAATTTTTTTGTTGGAACTTTTCCTACAAACCTTTTGATTACATTTTTTTATTCAATTAATTATATTTTGTAGAAAGGATATTTATGAAATCTTTTTCATAATCATTTTTATTGTATGAAAAATAATAATAGAAAACTAATTGTAATATTTTGTATAATAATAGCAATTTTCACAATTGGTATAGTAAATAAAAAATTAGAAAATGATACTTTCTTTAACATTTCAATAGGAAAATATATTATACAAAATGGAATAGATATGAAAGATCATTTTTGCTATATTAATGACAATTTAAGTTATACTTATTCACATTGGGCTTTTGATGTTATAATTTCTTTGATATATAATAATTTTGGATTTAGTGGAGTATATTGTTCTACTATATTTTTTAGTATTATTATTTCTATAACATTGTTTATTCTTTTATCAAAAAATAGTAAATCGCCAATAATATCTGCAATTATAACCTTGATTTCAATATATATAATAAAAAATGCTTTTACTGCTAGATCACAAATTGTATCTTTTCTTTGTTTTATAATAGAAATTTATTGCATTGAAAAATTCATTGAAAAAAAGCAAAAAAGATATCCTATTATTCTAATTTTATTATCAATTATAGTTGCAAATTTTCATGCAGCTACATGGCCTTTATATTTATTACTTTTCTTGCCATATATAGCAAGTGGTATATTAAATATTTGTACATTAAAAAATCTTTATCGTTTACGCATTAAAAAATTTCAAAAGAAACTTTCAAAATTACCTAATAATTCACCTAAAATTGAAATTTTTAATAAGAAAATAGAAGATTATAAGGATCTTATTAATGAATCTAATAATCAATATGCTGATTATAAAATAATTCATAAGGAAGATTATAATATAAAAAATTTAGTTATTCTGCTAATAATTATATCTTTTACTGGTTTAATTACTCCAATTGGTAATACACCTTATACATATATTTTAAAATCTATGTTCGGATATAGTAACTTTGAAAATAGTCGTTCAATTGATTATATTTCTGAAATGCAACCATTAATACCTATTTCAAATCTTGCAATTATAGTATATTCAGTTATATTAATTAGTTTTTTAATTTTCTTACCAAATAAATTAAAAAGAGAACATGTTTTTTTAGTTTTAGGACTATTTCTAATGTCACTATGTAGCCGTAGATATGTATATTTATTAGTATTCATCGGTTCATATGCTCTTAACGATATAATAACACAATCTGTTAACTTTTTTATTAAGGATGATATAAATTTATTAGAAAAAATATGTACTTCTAAAGTTCGGTATTTTATTAATGTTATTTATGGTATCTTCCTTTACTATCAATAATTTAGTAAGTAATATACATAAAACATATTTTTATGAAGAATTATATCCTGTTGAGGCCACAGCATTTATAAAAAACAATTTAGATTATAAAAACATTAGAATCTACAATTCATATAATACAGGTAGTTATTTAATGTTTAATGATATTCCTAATTTTATTGATTCTAGATTAGATGTATATTGTAGTGAATTTAATAATACAGATATTTTCTATGATTATGTACAACTTCTTACTTCTAATGAACATTATGAAAATATATTTAAAAAATATAACTTTTCACATATTTTACTTGAAAATTCCTCTTATTTTATGCCTTATATAAGTATAGATCCTAATTATAAACTCCTATATGAAGATGAAAATTTTTCCTTATTTGAAAGATTAACATATGATAAATAAAATATTAACAGTAATAGATATTCCAGAGTATTATATACTCTGGAACTTTTATACTTAACGTTCATACACTTTTATTTAAATTTAATAAAAATTAATAATAATCAGTAAATAATCAATTTTATTTTACAGTTATGTATTGTTTTATATTTTCAAACTTCTTTTCTCCTATTCCACTTACATTTTTTAAATCTTCTATACTTTTAAATTTTCCATTTTCTGATTTATAATTTATTATTTTTTGTGCTAATGACTCTCCTACTCCTGGTAAACTCATCAATTCATTTATATTATCTGTATTTATATTTATTTTTTTACTGCTTGTTTTTTCTTCTATAACACCTACTTCATTTTCTTTTGTTATATACTCGTTTACCACGTTTTCATTAATATTGGGTATATATATTTTTTGTCCATCTTCTAACATATATGCTAAATTTATCTTACTTATATCAGCATTTTCTGTCATTCCACCTGATAAATTAATAGCATCTTCTATACGTGCCCCTTCATTTAATTCAACAACACCTGGTCTATTTACTTCACCTGTTACATAAACCTTTATTTTTTTCACTATGTTTTCTTCATTTTGATTTTCTAAATCTTTATTTTCCGTTAAATTTTCACTTACTAATAAATTTGAATTTATAATCTCCTCTGAACTTTTTTTATGTGAAATAGCAAAAACTATTATAATTATTATAACTATAATCAAAATTATAGACTCCACAATTTTTTTATTTATAATCTATCACCTCTTCATTTTGTATTTTTTTAATTCTTAAATTTATTTATATTTTTTTATTATTTTAGTACAAATACTATAAGCAATAATTAAGCAATACTTTAAATTTTTTAAATTATTTAATTTTTTTTTAATTATTTAGATTTTTTAATTTTATATTTTTTTAAATAATTTAAATTTATAAATTTCTATATTTAACTATTTTCATATATTTGCAATTACTTTTTATAATTTCATTTACTTGTTAATTTATGACTACTTTTATATTTGCTAATTTTTAATATCTTAAAATTGCATTTTCATATTGAATTTTGTCGATTTTTGATGTATCATATTTTTATATTAAATTTCATGTGAGGAATTTTATGAAACAATTAAGAAAATGCCTTTTTATTATTATTTTATTAATTATAAGTTTGCAAACATTTTCTTTTGCTGAACAAATAAATATAAATTCAGAAGCTGCTATTTTAGTAGAAGTTAGTACGGGAAGAATACTTTATGAAAAAAATTCAACTAAAACAATGTATCCTGCAAGTACTACTAAAGTAATGACTGCTATATTAATAATAGAAAATTGTGATTTAAATGAAATTGTTACAGTTAAAGAATCATCCTTAAAAAATATACCAAACGGTTATGTAACATGTAATTTACAACCAGATGAAGAAATATCCGTAAAAGACTTATTATATGCCTTAATGATTCCTTCTGCAAATGATGCTGCAGTAGTCTTAGCTGATTATGCTGGTGGTTCTATAAATGAATTTGCAAATATGATGAATAATAAAGCTAGAGAATTAGGTTGTCAATCAACAAATTTTGTAAATCCTAATGGAATACATGATAGTAAACATTATACTACTGCTTATGATTTATATTTAATAGCTTCATATGCAATGAAAAATGATACATTTAGAAAAATAGTTTCAACAAAGGAATATACGCTTCCAGCTACTAATAAATATCCTACTGCTGATAGACATCTTAAGAATTCTAATGAACTTATCAATCCACAAAGCAGTAACTATTATTATCCAAATGCAATTGGTATAAAAACTGGCTTTACTTCACAAGCTGGAAATTGTCTTATAGCTCAAAGTTCTAGGGATGGTCTAGATTTTATAACCGTTGTTCTTAACGGTGGAACTACCAGTTCTGGCTTAAATGCAAGATTCGTTGACGCTAAAAAATTATTTGATTATGGATATGACAACTATACACTAACAAAAATTATTGAAAAGAATTCTGTTGTTAGTAGTATTGAAATTGCAAATGCTACAAAAGAAACTAAAAACTTAGATTTAATCATAGACAAAAGTATTACAGTAGTAAATAATATTAGTATAGATATGAACAATGTTATACCTGAAATATCTTTAAGACAAGATTTAGCAGCACCTATAACTACTGGTGAAATTATTGGAACTGTTAAATATAAAGTTGATGATATTGAATATAGTGCTAATCTCTTAGCAAAATCTGACGTTATAAAACAAAACTATTATTATATTTATATGATAATAGGTGCTATTATTTTGTTATTAATATCAAGTTTTATTTCTAGGAAAAACAAAAGAAAAAATAAAAAGAAACAATGTAGAAATATAAATAGATAAATAAAATATAAAAAGATTTACTATGCATATTATTATAAAAGCTTGCTTTAAAAAAAGCAAGCTTTATTTAATATTATATTTTTAATTATACATTTTATATTCTAGATTTTATACTGTATATTGATATTTATTACAATCGGTTAATCATCTCTTCTGTTTCTTTTTCATCATAAACAAAAACCACAAATCATTGTATTTTTCAGAATTTACTGGAAGTTGTTTGCTCTTTATACTACTTGTATCAATATCATACTCCTTTATAATTGTTAATTTATTATAAAATTTAATATTATATTATTATTATACATTTTTTTCCCTAATGTTGAATCTTCTATGGCACTTATTATTCCCCATGAACTTATTAATGGCGAAACTACAGAAAATATAGCTAAAATTAAATAAACTGTTAAAAATCCCTTAATTATACCATATATTAACCCACCTGATTTATTAAAGAATCTTATAAATGGTAAGTTCGAAATAATTTCTGCTACAAATCTAATAAATAACAAGAAAAATCTTGACAACATAAATAATAACAACATTGTTCCTACTCTTATCATAAATTGAGCTAATTGAGCAGATACGAAATGTACAGGATTATTTTCTGTCTTATTTAAAGCTTCTGAAACAAAAGAATTGATTAATTCGACTACTGCTAAAGAAAATTTAGACTCAGTTGGCTCTAATAATTTTCCGTCACTTATTGTTGTTCCTTCTAAACTACTTTCTATTGCTTTTGTTAATATTTCATCTAATTGCGTTGATTTCATAATTGTAGTTGATACGGGTTTATATAAAATAAATACTATTATTAAGGAAATAATAAAAACTAATATTTTAAAAACAACTGCTACTAAACCTCTTCTATAGCCCCAATATAAGTTGGATATAATTATTGATATAATAACTAAATCTACCAAAATTCCACCAAATGCTACCCAATTTATAACGCCCATTTTTCCTCCTACAAATCTAAAATCTCTATTTTATTTTTATATATAATTCCTGCTATACTATTTCCTACCACTAAACTTTTTATTTGATTATTTGATGTATATTTTTTTAACAGCCATCCACTTGAGTTTATTATTTGAACCTCATTTCCTAAATTTAAAGCAATATTATCTCCACACACATCCATTGTTTTGGGTAAATCACTATTTAAAATATATAAGCTCTCAGATTTGTTACTACTATTTTTTACAATCATCTCGTATTCATATGAAAATAATCCTGATGATTGTTTGTCTATTATAGCAATTGCATCTTTTAAATTAATATCTAAAAACAAATCACTTTCTGAAATATCATATAATCTTTCATTTGAATCTAATCCTACTTTTTGTACATAACTATTAAACATACAAATTGCAGTATCTTTAGTTTGATAATTAATATTAGTAATTATTTCTCCATTTTCAGCTTCATATTTATATACTGTTGAATTTTTTGGATCTTTTTGAGCTTTTTCAATAGAAAGTATTTTCACATAAGATTTAATTATTGTTCCTGTTGAATCAACTTCACCAATTGCTAAAAATTTATTATCTGTTGAAACAGATGTACAAGTAGCGAAACTCGTTGATAAATAATTTCTAAATAATTCTGTTCCAAGCAAATCATAAAAAGCTACTACAGATTTATAAGTTGTATTTTTAATTATTACACTTACATAACCATTTTTATTAACACTTACACCTGCTATATTTCCTTCTACAGAAGTTTCCCATAAAATGTTTTCATCTGAAATTAAATACATTTTCTGTCCGCTTTTTTCTGCAATAACCATATATTTCTCATTAACATGTACCAAAGGAATTGATATATTTATATCTAATTCAGTTGCAACTTTACCATCCGATGTATATTCTGTTAATTTATTTTTACTTATAACTACAATATATTTATCAAATGCATATACTGTAGGATTTGTATCTGTATCTAATTCAATACTATTTAAAGTAGATTCAGAAACTTCTTTTTTTAATATACTAGTATCTATTTTACTTCTAAATTGTTCATCAGTTGCATATCTTGCAGTAATGTATACACATATTATTATAAGTATTAAAATAATTATTATTTTTGTGATTGAAACTTTAATATTTCTCTTTTTTTCAATTTTCACTTTTAAATCACCTATCAATATTTTTTCAATATTATAATAACAATTAAATTTTTTTTTGGCAAGGGAAATCCCGAAAATTATTGACAAATTGGACACCGAAGTTTATAATTATGTATGCTATTAGATATTCAAATTTTTTCTAACTTCATATTAAATTTTATATGCGCCCATAGTCTAATTGGATAGAATAGCAGGCTACGAACCTGCAGAAGGGGGTTCGAATCCCTCTGGGCGCACCAAATAAGGTTTTCAAACTTTATGAGAAATCATATTGTTAGAAAACTTTATTTTTTTCTAACAGATTTAATTAATTTTTATAACACTTTTAAAAATAGTTTATTGTTAAACTTGAGTCGTTGCAATAACTTTTTTCATGTTTTGAAAATGATTAGAATTATTGTGTATAAATTATATATAAAAAAGGTAGTAATATTTTGAAAAATATAGTATAATTAAGTTGATAAAATTTAGAAGAAATTATGACGAAAAAAGAAGAAATACAATATAAAGTATAAGTTAAGGAGATGTTATTTTATGGGATGGAAAGATATAAAAAAAAGAATAATTGTACCTATTTGGACACATGATGGAATATCAAAAATGATAGAGAGTTGCTTAAAAAAAGAAGGATTAAATACTTATCATTCAAGAACTATCACGATGAATGGATATAAAGAACCTATTAATGATGAGAAATCTGTTAGTGAAACTGAAATTGAAAAGATAAAATTTGATATAGTTAGATATATGGCACATTGAAAGATTGCGATACTTTAGATTTAACTAAAAAAATTTCAGACTTTATTCCAGGATGGAATGAAGAAAATAATATTACAGTTGCAGAATTACAAGAAATTGCATCAATAACAGATGCACAGATGAAAGAATTAATAGAAGATAAAAATATTAAAACCAACATAGGAAATTTTGTAAAAAATGTGTATGATACATCTTGTGATTTGGAAGAAGAGCACAATGGAGCAGATCCAATTTATCCTTTTGAAAAGACTATGTATTATGAAATAAATTCTTATGGAGGGTATAATAAAAGAATTTATTTAAATCCACCACTTAAAAATATTACTACCTATAAATTTTTATCAGAGTACATTAAGAAGTGTATAGATAGAAGAATACCTTTTGATATGAAAGGTTTTGGAAGTCTCAAACATGGTGAAACAAGTCTAGATGGAACGATATTGTATTCAAGTAACAAATATTTTGATTCTCATTTAGAGTGTCTTGAAGAAGTAATAAAAGAAAATCCAGATTTAATGAATACCTTTGGAACTCCTATTTATACAGGTGCTATGGTAAAAGATAAAAACAATAGAACATATTATACAATTGGAGCAGGGCTTCCATGTCAAATTAGGCCTCCTTATAACATTAGCCTTCCTTCTACCTATAATGATTATATTGATCGTGCCATTAATCTTACCTACTTAATATCTTCAGCAAAATTAATAAAACAATATTTTGTACGTGTTCTCCATCAATATAAAGAATTAGATGAAGATACAAAATTATTAATTAATAAGTTAAGTAATCCAGAAAACTGTTCTGCTGAAGAACTTATAAACATAGGAAATTTAAATCAAATGGAGGAAATTCGAAAAATGTCTTATTACATAATATCACAAAAAAAAGAACACGGAACTAAACAGGAACAACAAGATGTAATGGATAGACTAAGAACAACATTTTCTAATAATTTTAAAATGGTTTGTTCGGTTTTGAAATTTAAAGATAAAGATCATATACAAACATCGATATACCAAGATGAAAGTTTTATTAATTTTGAGAAAACAATAAGAGCACTAGAAGAAGGTGGAGATGGTAGATGAAATACTAAATTATTTGTCAGAAGAAGATTTAATGAAAATTTTTAAAGATATAAGACAGCTAATAAAAGAAAATAAAATACAATACAACAGAGAGAAACAGTAGAAATAAAACAAATACAAGAACATGTATTAGTTGAATATAAAGACAAAACTAGAGGTATGATTGCTCTTTTATATCGTGATTATGTATGTAATGATGTTGAGAGAAAAGAATGCAATGACATATATACTGAATTTTTAAATAAAAAAGAGGAAAAAAAGAACTTTGTATAATCTAAATGATATATTTCAAAAAAAATAAATGTAGGAAAACCGACAAACTCATTTGAGAATGTCGGTTTTCCTCTTTCCTCCCCTTTATGTATTATTTGTTGTGAGTTGATTCTTTCGAATATACTGGTTCCATTTTTCTAAGGAACTTACATCTTCCCAGACAACCTGGGCATGTGCTACTTTAGCAGCATTTCCAACTCTAGCAGTTTTGCGAGGTGGGCACGATTTATAGTGCTCGCAGTCAATTACTACAAAACAATCGTGTCGAGTCCCTAAAGTTTGGTATCCCGTGGTAATCCACGGGTATTTTTCGATACGCTCGCTATTGAAATCGTCACGCACTTTTTCACACCCTCCATCACTATCACTAGCTGCAGAAAGTCGTCTACATTCGCATCCTGTAAGTGCACACTTGTGCGGTCCTAGAATGTTATTAGGTGTGATATTAAGGTCAACTGGAACGCTAGCATAAAAAAATTTCCCGTCTACCTTAAGAACAAAAGACGGAAATCGCTTCCTCTTTGTTCTAAGTTCATCCGGTGAAACTTCAACCAATTCAAAGGACATTTTTTTTACTTGTGTGTCACTTTGGTATTTTTCAACTATCTTCACAGGTTTACCCTTGTGGTCAAGTAGATACTTTACGTCCCAAGTAATAGAAACCCGATCTACATTGAGAGTTTTCACACCATCAAGCCTGATGTTTCTAAAAACATCTTCAGTTTCTCTAGTTACCTGATAATTAGTTGTTGTTGTTGTCATGAGTTTTCCTCCTAATTATTGGTGAGACAACAGTCTCAATTTTTAGTATCATACAAGTACATAAGACTCTAATTGTATTGTAGCATTTTATGTTAATCTTGTCAATACTTAGAAGGTTTTAACTATATAGTATTAGTCGTTTTTTTAATATCAATAATAAAACGCCAAACCAAATATAATTTAGTATTTTGGGATTATTTTAGCCTCATATAAAAGAATTTACACCAAATTGTCTTATTGTAGTAAGACGAAGTTTTGTTAATACCTTCCTTTCAATTCTCCGCACTCTTTCCTTACTTACACCTAATTCTCTTGCAACACTATCTAATGCCTTAACTTCTTGATGTTCAAAATCATAACACAATCTTATTACTTTTTCTTCTTTAACATTTAAATTTGAATTAGCAGTTAGAATATTTAGAAGTTCCACTTTAGATTCTCCAATAAATGTGTCTTCAGGAGTTGTTTTTACATCTTGTATAAAGTTTCCTAATCCTGAATCATCTTCAAAGGAAGTGGGTGTGTTTAAAGAAATTGTACTATAAATGTATAATCTAATTTCTTTGACCTCATATTTGGAAATTTGCATTTCTTTTGAAACTTCAGTATCAGTTGCATACCTTTTATTGTTTTTATAGAAGATATTTTGAATTTCTTGATACTTATTGATTAACGCTTGAATATGCACAGGAATTCTAATAATTTCGCCTTTATCAGCACAAGCCCTTAAAATAGAATACCTAATCCATCATGTACATAAGTGCTAAATTTAAAACCTTTTGTATAGTCAAAGTTTTCAACAGCTTTTAAGAGACCTAAATTGCCCTCTTGAATTAAATCTAAGAATTCAAATTTTTCAGTCCGATACTTTTTAGTAATATAGACTACTAGTCGTAAATTTGATTTTACAAATTTATCTCTTGCTAACTCATCTCCACTTGCTATTTTTTTTCTAATTCTTGTTCTTCAATATGGGTTAAGACTGGATTGTTACCAATTTCTTGTAAGTATAAAGAAAGTGCTGAAGTAGTAGAAATGTTTTCATTGACTTCATCAACAACACTAGTAATTATTTCATCTGATAATTCTTCATATATTTCGTCTTCTTGATGAACTGTTAAATCCATAATTTGCACCTCCATTATGAGATTCCCAATAGTTGTTGTATATATGTAACTTTGAAAAAATTTCTTTTTTCAAAGCAAATAGATTAACATAATCAAATTTTATAATAACTAGTAAAATATGTCAATCTTCATTTAAAAAGCTGTTTTTACAATTAAAAACTATAGAAAAAAAATTTTAAACCTACATAGAAAAAATTTTTAAATACGTTGACAAAATATAAAATATATGTTATTATAATTTATGTTGTATGGACCGGTAGCTCAGCTGGATAGAGCAACGCCCTTCTAAGGCGTGGGTCGGACGTTCGAATCGTCTCCGGTTCACCAAAACTCTTCTAAAAAGAAGAGTTTTAATTATCGAGGTGTGG
>CANQEK010000009.1 GCA_947594985.1 uncultured Clostridia bacterium | reverse complement strand
ATTCATTAGCTGTAAGTAAAATATTTACTGCAAAAGGTAGACCATCAGATAATCCGCTAATAGTTCATTTAGCAGATAAAAAAAAGATATATGATATTGCAACAGACATTAGTGAAATTGAGCAAAAATTGATTGATAATTTTATGCCTGGACCATTTACTTTAATTTTAAAAAGAAAAGGAAATATACCAGATATAGTTACAGCAAATTTAGACACAGTTGCTATAAGAATACCAAATAATATAATAGCTAAAGCAATAATTACATATTCTGATGTTCCAATTGCAGCTCCAAGTGCAAATATATCTGGAAAACCAAGTGGAACAAAAATAGAAGATATAATAAAAGAATTAAGTGGAAAAGTTTCGGCTATAGTAGATAGTGGTGATACTGATATAGGAATTGAATCTACTGTTGTAAGAGTAATAGATGATATACCAGTAATTTTAAGACCTGGAAAAGTAACTCCAGATGAAATAGAAAAAGTTATAGGAAAAGTAAAAATAGATAATAGTATTTTTAATAAAGTAAATAATGTAGAAAAAGTACAAAGTCCTGGAATGAAATATAAACATTATGCACCAGAGACTCCATGTAAATTAATTAATTGTATTAATGAATTAGATCAAGTTTTTTATATTAATAAGTTTTTAAAGGATTATAAGGATAGTGTAGTTATAGGTTTCTCAGAACATCAAGAAAAAATAAGTATTCCAAAAGATAAATTTATAAATTTAGGTTCAAAAAATGATTTTAATACCATTGCTAAAAATATTTATTCGGCTCTTAGGAAAGCGGATGAAATGAAGCCGGAAATTATTTTTATAGAAGGTGTTAAGCGTGAAGGCCTAGGTATAGCAATAATGAATAGACTATTAAGAACGTGTGAATATAATATTTTTGAATTATGAGAGAGGTTTTATGGAAATAAATAAAAATGATTTTATTGAATGTGAAAAAATATTAGGAAAATTTAACATATTATCTCCAGAAGAAACAATTGATGTATTATATAGAGAAAATAAATCAATAACTAGATTCGGAGATGGCGAATTTGATATGATTTATGGAAAGGGAATGAACTATCAGAAATATGATGAAAAATTGGCAAGGAGATTAAAAGAAGTAATAAAATCAGATAATGGTATTTTAGTAGGAATACCAAATGTATTTAATTTAGATAGTATAGATAAATATACAGAATATGCAACTGAATTTTGGACAAATTGGATTGACGAATATAAATTTAGACTTATAGATTTGTTAGATAGAAATAAAAAATATTATTCTTCACAAATAAGTCGATTTTATCTTGATTACAAAGATAAATCAAATGTTTCAAATTATGTAAAAAAATTAAAACAAATCTGGAATGATAAAGATGTATTAATAATTGAAGGAGAAAAATCAAGATTAGGAATTGGTAATGACTTATTTGATAATATGAAATCAATACAGAGAATTATATGTCCATCAGAAAATGCTTTTGATGTATATGATAAAATATATGAATATGTGGTTTCAAAAGTAGATAAAGATAAATTAATTTTAATAGCACTGGGACCTACAGCAACTGTATTAAGTTATGATTTATATAATGTAGGATTTCACACAATAGATATAGGTCATGTTGATATAGAATATGAATGGTTTTTAAGAAAAGCGACTAAAAAGATTAAAATAGAAAATAAATATGTTACAGAAGTGAAAGAGGGAAGAATTAATATCAGTGATGTAAAAGATCAAAAATATGAGAATGAAATAATAATAAAGATTTTTTAACATTAGAAAGGATTTTTAGGAAAATTTTTATGAAAAAAGAGATAAATTTTGGAATAGGTTTTATAACTGGAAGGCCAAATATCTGTAATATTATAAATAATTATTATAAATATCTTTTAGAACAAGTTGAGCAATTAGATATAAAAATTAATTTTACAATTTTTATTTTATTCGATTTAACTTATCAATTTACAACTAGAATTGATTTTTATGGTGTTTTACCAGAAGTTTATAAAAATATAAACATAAAGTATATAACTCCAGAAGCTATTGAAGAGGATAAGAAGAAAATTATATCTAAATATGATATTTCAAAAGAAGATGCAAATTTATTTTTAGGAAAAGGTTATGCAAAAGCAAGAAATACAATTTTATATTATGCATTAAAAAGACGTATAGATTATTTACTTTTTTGGGATGATGATGAATATCCTTTAGCCTGTATAAAAGAAGGCAAAGAGTTACAATGGGTAAAGCAAGCTGATATATTAGAACATCTTAAATATATTGAAAAAGCTGATATTACTGTAGGATATAGATGTGGTTCTATGTTTCCTCTGCCATATATTGAATATAATGATGATATTCAAGAGGAAGATTATAAAAAATTTATAGATGGTTTAGAAAATGAGGTAATGAATTGGGAAAAAGCTAAAGCAGCTAGATCAGATAATGCTTTTATGCAATATGCCCAAAAAGATATAGCAGAACATATAAAAAAATGTGAAATTTTAGATAATATTGGAAAAGAAAATTTTGTACTAGGTTCAGGCATGTGTGTAAATTTAAATCGTTTAGATAATATACCTGCTTTTTATAATCCACCAGGAGCAAGAGGAGAAGATACATTTTTTTCTTGTGCTTTAGGATTAAAAAATGCTAAGATTTTAAGGGTTCCTACATATCATTTTCATGATTGTTTTCTAAAGTATACTTATCTTATGAAAGAGAGATATCCAAAAATATTACGAAGAATTGCGTTAGATGATAATGGAATAGAACAGAGATTTTTAAAAACAACAATAGGATGGATAAAATATAAACCATTACTATATTATTTAACAGAAAAAGAAAATTATAAAAGTATAATAGAAAATACAAGAAATAACCTTATTTCATCTGTACCTAAAATAAATACAGCATTTGAAACATGTGATTTTGGATGTTTAGTTAAAGAGTTAGAAGAGTATAATAAAAATGTGAAAAAACATTATAAAGAATTTTTAAGAACAACTGAAATTTGGGATGAATTAAAATATAAAATACTACAGGAAAAAATATAAAAGCATTTCATTTAGTATTATAAATCTAAGTGAAGTGCTTTTCTTATATTATGAAAAATAAATATTATCCCCTTTTATTATAGATAGCCTTGTAATTATTATAATTTTATCTTATAATATTAGGGGATAGGAGATATATTATGTATTTAATTGTAGGTTTGGGAAATCCAGAAGAAGACTATTCGAAAACTAGACATAATATGGGTTTTGATGTAATAAATGAAATTTCTAAAAAATATAAAATAGAAGTTAATAAGAAAAAATTCAAAGCTTTAGTTGGAAGTGGAATAATAGAGAATGAAAAAGTTATTCTTTTAAAACCACAAACTTTTATGAATTTAAGTGGTGAATCTGTAATTGAAACAATGAAATTTTATAAAATTTCTCAAGATAATTTAATAGTTATTTATGATGATATAGATATAGAACCAGGAAATATAAGAATAAGGAAATCAGGTTCTGCAGGAACACATAATGGAATGAAATCAGTTATAAATTCTATAAATACTGAAAAGTTTTGCAGAATTAGAGTTGGAATTGGAAAACCACAAAATCAAATTGATTTAATTTCTTATGTGATTGGATATATACCGGAAGAAGAAATTGAATTATTAAATAAAGGTGTTGAAACTGCTAAGAATGCTGTAATAGAAATTATAAAAAATAATGTAACTTCAGCAATGAATAAGTTTAATAAAAAGAAAGAAGTATAGATGAAAGAATTAATAGTATTTAATAGAGAAGATAATAAAAAAATAATAGTGTTATTTGAAGATGGTGAACTTGTTGAACAGTATGAGGAAGATGAAAATAATAAATCTATAGAAGGAAATATTTATATAGGTAAAGTTCAAAATGTAATAAAAGGTTTGCAGTCAGCTTTTGTAAATATAGGAGAAAAAAGAACAGCTTTAATTCATGCCAAAGATATTTTGCCTAAAGTTGATATAACAAAAGAAGGGCAAAGGCAAGAGGAAAAAGATATAGCAGAATTAATAAAACCAGGGGATCCAATTTTAGTTGAAGTAAAAAGAGAATCTACAGATAAGAAAGGTCCAAGACTTTCGACTCATATTAGCTTGAGCAGTAGATTTATTGTTTTTATGCCAAATAGTAATTTTATAACTGTTTCTCAAAAAATTGAAAATGAAAAAGAAAAAGAGCGTTTAATAAATATTGTGAAAAAATATTTACCAGATGGAACTGGAGCAATTATAAGAACTGTAGCAGAAAACATTACGGAAAAAGAAATTAAAGAAGATATTTTAAAAACTATAGAAAAATGGGAAAATATAAAAAAAATTTCAATTGAAAAAATACCTCAAAAAATATATGATAAAGGTGGAATATTAAAAAAAACAATTGTCGATTTAGTTGATAATAAATTAGATAAAGTAATATTAAATAATAAAAATGATTTGAAAAAAATAAAAGAAGTTTTAAACGAAATAGGTGCAGAAAACATAAAAATTGAAATAGAGGAAAATATTTTAAATAAATATTCTATAGAAAAAAAATTGGAGACTATAAAAAGTAATAGAATATGGTTAAAAAGTGGTGCTTTTATAACTATAGATAAAACAGAAGCTTTAATTGCAATAGATGTTAATTCTGGAAAATATATAGGAACTAAAGATTTAGAAAATACAGTAACTACTGTAAATATAGAAGCAGCAAAAGAAATTGCTAAACAAATTAGACTGAGAGATATTAGTGGAATAATAATAATTGATTTTATAGATATGCAAAAAGAAGAAAATAAAAAAGCAGTTATAGATGAGATTACAAAATATAGTAAAAAAGATAGATCAAAAGTTCAAATAGAAGGTTTTACAAAATTAAATTTAATGGAAATTACAAGGAAACATATTAATAGTAAGAAAGAACAATAAAATTTATAAAAAGATATAATTTATATTAAAAGGGGGATTAAGATATGTCAACAATTTTATCATATGCATTAGCAATAGTCGTTTTAATTATTTTTTTAAAAATAATATCATTACCAGTTAGAATAATAATAAAATTTGTTATTAATTCAATTATAGGAGGTATTATTTTATTTATATGTAGTTATTTTGGAATTGGAATTATTATTTATTGGTGGACAATTGTTTTAACAGGATTATTTGGTGTACCAGGCTTAGTTGTTTCAATAATAATTTCATTTTTAATGTAAAATTTTATACTTATTATATTATTATGAGTAGAAAGGAGTGTATGATATTTTGAGTATCATATAAGCAAATAATGAAAGTAGGATTTGTTTCACTTCGGTTGTAGCAAAAATCTTGTAGATACAGAAATTTGTATTGGAATATTTAAGAAAGAAAATTTTGAAATAGTAAATATTCCTGAAGAGGCTGAAATAATAGTAATAAATACTTGTGGATTTATTCAATCTGCAAAGGAAGAAGCAATTAATACTATTTTAGAAATGTCAGAATTTAAAAAAACAGGAAAATGTAAATATTTAATAGTAATTGGTTGTTTAGTACAAAGATATAAAAAAGAGTTAGAAAAATCCATTCCAGAAGTAGATTTATTTTTAGCAATAGATGAATATGATAATTTATGGGAAAAAATTTCAAAATTAGTAAATAAACAAAAAAAGTCAAAAAATACATTAGAATATATGAATCGAATTATTTCTACTGGTAATACTACTGCATATTTAAAAATAGCGGAAGGATGTAGTAATAAATGTACATATTGTGCAATTCCATATATAAGAGGGCCATTTGTTAGTAGAAAAATGGAGGAAATTTTGGAAGAAGCTCAAATGCTTGCCCAAAAAGGAATAAAAGAATTAATTGTAATAGCACAAGACACAACTAAATATGGAATAGATATTTATGGAAAACCTTGTTTGGCTGAATTACTAGATAAATTATGTAAGATTGATGGGTTTAAATGGATTAGATTTTTATATGCTTATCCAGAAAGTATAACAGATGAATTACTAGATGTTGTTAGAAAAAATGATAAAATTTGTAATTATTTTGATATTCCTTTACAGCATTTTTCAGATAATATTTTGAGAAAAATGAATAGAAAAAGTGATAGTAAGTCAATAAAAAATATTATTGAAAAGATTAGAAAAAAAATTCCAAATGTAATATTAAGAACTACTATGATAGTTGGATTTCCGGATGAGACAGAAGATGATTTTTTAAAATTATATGAATTTGTAAAAAATACAAAATTTGATAAATTAGGAGTTTTTAAATATTCTAAAGAAGATGGAACTCCTGCAAGTAGAATAAAAAACCAAGTGCATTATAAAACAAAACAGAGTAGACTTAATAAAATAATGTTATTAGAACAAAAAATATCAAAAATAAAATTAGAAGAAAAGATTGGAAATATCTATGAAGCAATAGTGGATGGTTTTTCAGATGATAATAAATTTATATTAGCAAGAAGTTATATGGATATTCCAAATGAAGACGGTACGATATTTATAAAAAATAATGGAAAAGTAAAACAAGGGGAATTTATAAACTGTAAAATTATAGATGTTAAGAATTATGATTTAATAGCAGAATTAGTTTAAACTATAATTAGGAGATAATTTATGATCAAAAAATTCTTTAAATTACTAGTTTTAATTCTAGTAATAGTTGGTATTATACTTGGAGTGCGTATTACTTTAAAAAGAGAGATACCTGAAATATATGAAAAAGAAATACAAGAAAAGATATTTAGTATGATACAAACAAAATCAGTTGAAGCTACAAAATTTTATACTTATGGAAGAACCTTCAATATTGAAGGGAAATTTCCTAATGTTAGTAAAGATAACTTTGAAAGTGTGAAATTAGTTGTTACAGATGGTAAAGATTATGACAAGGAATATAAATTAGATTATAAATTTGAAGATAATGTTTTATTTTTTTCATCAACTGAAATTAATACAGGCTTGGTTTTAGATGATTTACCAAAATCAGAATATTATATTTTGTTAAGATTGAAATTGAACAATAGTATTGAAGCAAAATATTATTCATTTTCTACTAATTTACAGCATAAAGAAATTACATATTATACTGTTACTTCCGAACAAAAAAATAGAATGGCTAAAATATCTTTTAATAAACAAAATTATAATAATAAAGAATATAATTTGCTAACAATTAAATTAGAAGATACTCAGTTACCAGAAGAGGTGTATGATATAGTAATAGATGCAGGTCATGGAGGTAAAGATGTAGGAGAAAATCTTGGAGCTGATAATGAAGCTGATATAACTTTAGAATATGCTAAATTGTTAAAAGAAAGTTTAGAAAATAATGGATATAAAGTTAAATTGACTAGAGATGATTCAAATACAAATTCTTTTACTTATACTAATATGTATGACGAAGATGGTAGGATAAGTATAGCTTGTAAATCAAAAGCAAAACTTATGATTTCATTTCATATAAATCAAGGTTTTAAAAACTTAAGTGGATTTGAAATTTATTGCCCTTGTAAGTCTAATTTGCTTTTTGCAGGAGAAATGGCAAATAAAATTAAGGAGTATTCTAATATTAATTTTTCAAATAACCACTCTTTTAAAAGAATTGATGGGGTATATGTTAGAAACTTTAATGAAACAATAATAAATGAATTTAAAGCTACTGCTAATAAAAAGGGTTATGAACCATATGCAATTACTACAGATACACCTTATTTATATACAATAAGAGAAGTTGGCGGATTGGCTACAGGAGCATTTGTGGATGGGAGAAATAAAGATTATTCCAAAAATGAATATTATGATTCTAATCAAGGAATAGAATGTTATCAGATTGAATTAGGATATATAAAAAATGATTTAGATATTATAAAAAATGAGAAAGAAAATTATATAAGAGCAATACAAGAAACAATTTCTAATAATTATTAGAGTAAGAAAGATATTAAAACTTTTTCAAATTATTTATTAGACAAAAGAGAGGTAAAAATGGACGAAACAGAAAACTTTGTAAAATTTATTAAAGATAAATTCGAATCAAATGAAATAAGAATGGCATATTTTATTTATATTTCAAATTTACTATCGTATAATATGGTTTTAGAAAAAGTGAAAGAACAAGATAAAATAGTTGAAAAACCTACAAATATACTAGAATTATCTTATTTAAAATTGTGTGCAAAAAAATTTAATGATAAAAATATTTTAGAGAAGGTGTTTTTATTTTATACTACATACTCTTTAAGGGAATATAGAAATACTTGGAAATTAAATTTAAATAATTTAGATAATGATTTAAGACAAAAATGTACATATTGTAATATAAATAGCAAAGTATGTCCATTTAAATTATATGCATACATTTGTAAATGTATAGATGATAATAAGTTTGATATTAAGAAAGTTTTTGCTTTATTAATTGATAAACCAATAAAACAAAATACAGAAAATTCATTAGTAAAAAACGATATTGTTAAAGAACTAAATGAATTAGTGCCAAGTGCAATTGATATAATTGGTGCAGAATTATTATTAAAAGAAGATGCTATAAAAATAGTAAGAGAAGAAAATGACAAAATTTATTATAAGTATATGGATTTTGAAGCAAAAAATAATTCATTTTTTAATAATTTAAATGAATTCTACTTTGAAGATAAAGGAATAGAAGGAGAATTAAATAAAGCAAATCTTAAATTTGCTAAAGGTTTTTCATATCTTTTTGATAATTCACCTATAGAAATCGCAGTTTATATTAGATACCAAGCTTTAAAAAATAATATAGATGAACAAGAAATAATTAAGGATTTATTAGATATAAAAAAATTTAAAAATTTTGAACTTAGAAACGTTTATTATAAACAGTATATAAATGGTGTAGATGAATTAGAATGTAGTGAAGATGAGAAAAAAGAATTAAAATCAATACTTACTTATGTAAGAAATTATGATTTTAATCAAGATTTACCATATATTCAGTTTAATATAGCTTTGTATACAAAGAATAATATAATAACTGATAAAATAGTAAATTTATTAAACAGATATTTAAGAACTTTAAATTATGTGGGAAATAAAGGAACTTTATGGATTGATGCAGAGATGTTAACAAAAAGAACTAAAGATTCTACGGATATGATAATGCAAGTTGACAGAATTTATTCAGAAAATGATTTTATAATATTTGAAAATTTTGATAAATTGAAAACTCTAAACGAATATCGTGTAGATGCTTTGTTTACATCAATTGAGAAATTTTATTATAGAAACAAGAAATCTGTTACTATATTTGTAGGTGATGAAGATTTATTAAAGGATTTAATGCAAAAGCATCCTGATTTAGAAGATAGAATTTTCAACAAAAAGATTTATATTAAAGGTTTTGATGTAGAAAAAATTAAGAGAAAAGTATTAGAAAGATTAGATTTAATATTAAAAGTTGATGAAGACTTTGAAAAGCAATTAGAAAAATATATACAAAGTACATATAATTCAGAAGTAATTGATGAATATGTATACATTGAAGAGTTGTATAACAATATCGTATTTAATAAATTTAAAGTATTAGACATTAATAATTCTTTTAAAAAAGATGATGTGCCAAAAGAAATAGAAACAAGAGAGATAGATGAGATATTAGAAGATATAAATAAACTAGTAGGGTTAGCAGAAGTAAAAGAAAAAGTAAAAGAAATAATAAAATATTTAGATTATAGTAAAAAAGTAGGAGTAGATAAATTTACTAATTTAAATATGATATTTAAAGGAAATTCAGGTACAGGAAAAACTACAATTGCAAGATTATTAACAGAATTATATTATAAATTAGGTTTTATAAATGAGAATAAATTAGTTGAAGTTACAAGTAAAGATTTAATAGGTTCGCATTTAGGAGAAACTGCTCCTAAAACACAAGCCATTATAGAAAGTGCTCTAGGTGGGGTATTATTAATAGATGAAGCATATACAATTATGGCAAGTAAAGGTGGAACAACATCTAATTATCCTCAAGAATGTATTGCTACAATATGTAAAGCAATGGAATTATATAATGAAAAATTAATAATAATTTTTGCAGGCTATACTAAAGAAATGAATGATTTTATAAATGAAAATCAAGGATTAGTTTCAAGAATTGGGTATGAAATTGAATTTCCAGATTTTACTAAAGATGAATTAATAAATATATTTAAAAATGAAGTTTCAAGAAATGAGTTTACCGTAGAAGATGGTGTAATTGAAAAAATTGAAAAAATAGTAATAAAAAATAAAATTGGTAGAAATTTTGGTAATGCAAGATTTGTTATTAATTTGTTTGATAGACTTATTTTAACACATGCAGCAAATTGTAATGATAAGAAAAATCTTAAAATTATAACAAATACAGATGTTAAAATATTTGAGGAAACAAAAAAAGATAAAGAACGTGGTATTAAAGAAATAATGCAAGATTTAAATTCTTTAATAGGATTACAAAAAGTAAAAGAGACATTAGACGGATTTATTTCAGTAATAGAATTGAATAAAAAAATTGATAGAATACCAGATTTTAATATGCATATGATTTTTAAGGGAAATGCTGGAACGGGAAAGACTACAGTTGCAAGATTGCTTGCAGAAATATATTATAATTTAGGATATATTAAGAGAAATAAATTAATTGAAGTTCAATCTCAAGATTTAATTGGAGAATATTTAGGGCAAACAGGCCCTAAAACGCAAGCTGTTATTGAATCTGCATTAGATGGGGTTTTATTTATTGATGAAGCATATTCAATCATGGAACATAATGGTTCTAATGCTAGTTATTCAGCAGAATGTGTTGCTACTTTATTAAAAGCAATGGAAGATTATTCAGGAAGGCTAATTGTAATTTTTGCTGGATATACAGAAGAAATGAAGAAATTTAGAGATTTAAATCCAGGTTTAAAATCAAGAATTGGATATGAAATAGATTTTGAGGATTATTCATTAGATGAATTACTTGAAATTTTTGAAAAAAAAGTGAGAGATAAGGGATTTAAGATAAATGAAAAAGCAAAAGATAAAGTTAAGAAAATCTTACAAGATGCAAAGGAAATAGAAAATTTTGGTAATGGTAGATTTGTAGAAAATACAGTACAAAAAATAATTATTGAGCATGCAAAACAAACGAGAGATATTACAGATATCGAGAGACTGTTAACTTTTATGGAAGAAGATATTCCTAATGTAAAAGCTGAGGAATCAAAGAAGAGAATAGGATTTTAAAATAAAAAGGAAAACTTATAAAGACAAAATAGTTTTATAAGTTTTTCTTTTTTATAAAAAAATATATATCTTATAATTAAAAGTTAAATAAAAGAATAATTTAGAAAAATTTACAAAAAATAATTAAAATAATTATTTGAGGTGAGGTTTTATGGATAGTTTTTGGAATATAAATAATGAAAATAGATTTTCAAGTTTAGAAGGTGAGGTGAAAGCAGATGTTTGTGTTATAGGAGCAGGATTAACAGGACTTACTACTGCTTATTATTTAAGTAAAGAAGGAAAAAAAGTAATTGTAATAGATAAAGATGTTATATGTTCTTGTACTAGTGGAGGAAATACTGGAAAAATAACAAGTCAACATGGTTTAATTTATAAATATTTAAAAGATTTAAACGGAAAAGAATTCGCACAAAAATACTATGAAGCGAATGAATTAGCAATTAAAAATATTGAGAAAATAATAATAAAGGAAAATATAGATTGTGATTATGAAACTAAAAATGCATATGTATATACAGAATCAAAAAATGAAGTTCAAAATATAAAAAATGAAGTTGAAGTAACTAAAAAATTAAAAATAGATTCAGAATTTGTAGAAAAAATTGACTTACCAATAAATATTTTTGGTGCTATTCAATTTAAGAATCAAGCACAATTTAATCCAGTAAAATATGCAAATGGTATTGTAAAAGCTTTGTTAGCAAATGGTGTGGTAATATATGAAAAATCAAAAGTATTAGATGTTGTTCAAGATGATAATGATAATTATATAATTAGTACACTTAATGGAAATATTAACTCTAAATATGTTGTGCTTGCAACAAGATACCCAATTATAACATTTCCAGGTTATTATTTCTTAAAAATGTATCAATCAACTTCTTATGCAGTAATTGCAGATCCCCATACAGAATTATATACTGATGGATATTATATTAATTCTGAAACACCTCAATTTTCATTTAGAACAGTAAAGTATGGTGATAAGAATTTATTATTAGCTGTTGGATATGATTATAGAACAGGAAGTGAAATACTTGGAAATCCCTTTAATTATTTAGAGGCAAAGATAAAAAGAATGTATCCTAACGCTGAAGTTATAAAATGTTGGACAGCAGAGGATTGCATTAGTTTAGACAAAATTCCATATATAGGTGATTTTTCTAATGTTATGGAAAATGTGTATGTTGCAACAGGTTATAATAAATGGGGAATAACGAGTTCAAATATTGCAGCAAATATTATTACAGATAAAATTATGTGTAGAGAAAATGAATATGAAGATATTTTTAAAAGTTCTAGATTAGAAATAATAAAAAATAAAGATGAAGTATTAAATATGTTAAAAGAGTCAGTTGATGGAATTGTAGTAAAAAGAATAAAAGGCAAAGCAACTCCAACTTGTACACATTTAGGATGTAAATTGTCTTGGAATCCATTAGAAGAAACTTGGGATTGCCCTTGTCATGGATCACGATATACAAAAAGAGGATTTGTTTTAGAATCTCCAGCTGTAAGTAATTTAGAAGATACTGAATAGTTTTTGTATATTTATATTTAAATTTATAAAAAATTTGGAACACAAATAAAAACACGGACAAGTTAAGATGTTTTATCTTTTGAAAATTAAATATTGTCCGTGTTTATTTATTATTATTGTAAATTTTGAAATGATTTATCATGAAGTGATTTTAATTGCGGTACAATAGATAATAGACTAGTTAAAATTAAATTGTAAAGTCCTTGAGATTTTAAATAGTCACTGTTGTTTTTTATTATATCTAATAAGGCTAGAACTCTTTCAGTAGAAATTGCTGCTGTGGAATTAATAATATTATTTATACATATAGTAGCAGAAGTGTTTGATTGTTTACTATTACTATCATAAATTAATGTATTTTCAGAATTATCAAGTATGTTTTTACTTCTACGATAAACTTTTATACTTTCAAAGTAATGATTATCAGGAGAATTCTCAAAATATTCTAAATTTGAACAAAAATCCTTTATAGTAGCATGGTGATAACTTAAAGATGTATAGCGTAAAGGTATTTCAGATGATTCTCTTGTTTTTACCATATTTAAATATCTTTCAAATATAGAAAAAGCACTTTCATTTGCAGGAACGGCTAAAGTTGATAAAGATAAAGTGTATTTTGGAGATAAGACATTTTTATATTGTTCTAATATATTTATAATCCATTCTAAATTTCTCATAGTTCCAGTTTGTATTATATTAATTCCTGCAAATTCTTTTAAAATCATTTTTTGAATTATATGATAAAGTTCAAAAGAAGTTTGATTTGTTTGTTCAGCAAAATCTTTATCTAAAATTCTTCCACTCTTTTTTACTATTTCATTATGATAATGTCTAAACATGTCCATATTTAAAATAAGAAAATTTTTATCAGGGTTATCCATGATAATTTTTCTAACTAAAGCCTCTTTACCAGCACCAGTAGGAGCACCAACATATATCATTTCAGCATTTCCATTTTGCTTCATTAAAGGTAAGTTATAGTTACTTACTATTTGATTTATTAGAGGGGCATGAGCTGGAGTTAAATATTGAATATCAGGATTTCTTGAAATTTCATCTTTTATGATATTTGATATTGTTAAGGTAAAATCTTTTTTATTATCCATTATTTATGCTCCCATACTTTTCAATTAATATTTTTACTTCATCTTGATTTTTTTTAAAAATATTTTCTTTATCTTTTAAAAGAATTTCTAATTCTTTTTGTAAATTTTCATTTGGAGTTTTTGAAATTTTAATATTTAATTCTGAGATTTTTCTTTCTAAATTATCAATTGCTAAAGTAAATTTTAAACTATCTTTCATAAAATATTCCTTTTAATTTTTTTTTGATTATATCATATAGAAAATGTAGTGACAAGAAAAATAATTAATAATAAATTATCTTTTATTCATTTTAATAATTTAATTAAAAATTTTAAGTCGACAAAATATTTTGTTTATTCAATAAAAATGATATAATTGTGAAAAAAATAAGAAGAGGTAACAATATGCCAGAATTTTTGATTAAAATGTTGCAAGAGCAATATGGAGAAAATATAACTAAAAAAATATTAGAAGGATATAAACATAAAAGAAAAGTTACTTTTAGAGTAAACAATTTAAAAGCTAGTATAGAAGAAATTGAGAAAGCTTTAAATAACAAAAATATTAAATATAAAAAAGTATCTTGGTATAAAAATGCATTTATTTTGGAAGATTTAATAGAAAGTGAAGTTATAAGTTGGGATATTTATGAAAAAGGGAAAATTTATTTACAAAGTTTATCTTCTATGTTACCTCCTATAATATTAGGACCTGAAGAAAATGCAGATATTTTAGATATGACTGCTGCACCTGGTGGAAAAACAACAGAAATGGCAGCACTTTCAAATAATAAATCACATATTACTGCTTGTGAAATGAACAAAATAAGAATAGAAAAATTAAAATATAATGTAAAAAAACAAGCTGCATCATGTGTTTATATTATGCAAAAAGATTCAAGAAAAATTGATGAAATGTTTTCTTTTGACCAAATATTATTAGATGCACCATGTAGTGGGAGTGGAACTTTAAATGTAGAAGATAAAAATTTAAACAAATATTTTACTAAAAGATTAATTGAAAAATCTTCAGAAGTTCAATATGTACTTTTAAAAAAGGCTATTACAATTTTAAAAAAAGGACAAGAAATGGTATATTCTACTTGTTCAATACTTTCAAAAGAAAATGAAGAAGTATTATTAAAAATTATGAAAGAAAGCAAAGTAGAGATTATACCTATTGAATTTGAAGGAATGGAAAAAGTACCATATTTGCCAGTAAGTTTGAAAGGTACATTATGCGTTTGCCCAAATGAATTTTATGAAGGTTTCTTTATAGCCAAAATAAGAAAAATTATATGAATTATATTTAAAATTTTTTATTGTTTTCTATTGTAACAAATATAACAATTATTAAAAAAATATTTTTTTTCTGTAACTTTTAACTTTTATTTTATTAATAATGTTAAAATATAATTGAATTATTTTATATAGAGAGGAAGAAAATAGTATGGCTGAAGATACAATAATTACGTTAAATGGTGAAAAAATTGATTATAGCAAATTATCTGATAAAGAATTAATTGAACTTTATATAAAACTTAAAGATAGAGAAGTTGAATTATATAATAAAATTAAAAATAATATTAAAAAATAATTTATAAACTGTGAGTAGGAGATATTGTTATGGATAGTATGGAAGACAAGTTAATGAAACTTATAAAAAAAATGACTGAGATAGAAACTGTTGAATTGGAGTTCTTATTTGCTAAATTTAATAAAGAATTACAGGAAAATTATAATGAAAAAATTAGTATTATAGAAAACAATATAAATAGTCAAATACAATATTTTGGTAAAAAAGTAGAAGAATATAGTAATGAAAAACAAAATATTATAAGAAGATATGCTGATGAATTTCAAAAAATTTATAATAAAAGGAAAGAACAATACTATAATATAATTATTGAAATTCAAGAAGTACAATCAAATCAGAAGATTGCTTTAGTTAATTTTTTAACTACTGTTAAACAAATGAAAAAAGCACCAGAAAAATTAATAGATAGTTATGATAAAAAATTAGTAGCCCTAGTTGCAAAATATGATAATTATGATGCTATTATTAAAGAATGTGAGAAAAAATTAGAAGAATGTATAAATTGTTCAAAAGATGATTTTAATAAAATTATGAAATACAGAAGTTTAAGTTTAACACAAGAAAATAAAGTAAATATAATTATAAGTTTTATTAAAAAAATATTAGGTAAATTTTTTGGAAAGTCTAAAATTCAAAAAGAAGTAATTGATAAAATGGGAGATGAATTAATTGATATAGAAAAAAATAATAATAATATAATTGAAATTATTAATGAACAAACAATTGAACTTATTGCTAAAATTGAAGAAGCAAGAGATCAAATTAATTTAGAATTTAAACTTTCTACAGAACAATAAAATTTTGATGAAAGGGGAATATATTAGATAAAACTAATATGATTTATTAATATGGAAATAGAAAAAATAGGGCAAATAGAAGTGAATGGAAAGTCAATAGATATAGATAATCTTTCTAAAGAAGATATAAAAATATCGTTAGAAAAAATTAGAATTGAAAAAGCTAATGTTTTGGATAATATAAATGAATTTTTAGCTGAATTGCAAAATTAAGGAGTTTTATAATTATGGATGAAAAAAATATTGAAAATTTTAGTGATTTAAAAGAAGCTTTTACAGAAAAGAAAAATGAAACTAAAGAACATATATTACAGGATGTAAAGGAACTAAGAGAAATAGTTAAACAGATTCCAAGATTATCAACAGAAATAGTAAAAAGAGGATTTAAAAAGATATTAGATAATATAAATTCTGAACATGAGAAAGTTGATTCAGAAAAACTACTTTCAACAATACTTGCACATACTGCAGCAGGAAAAACGCAACAAGAAAATGACAAATGGGGAAAAACTCATGCAAATCGTTCAAAAACAGCAAGGAAAGTGATTGCTAATTTAGAAAAAAAATCTATGGAAAGAAAAGTAAAAGTAGCTGAATTTAAAATAAAAGTTACTGGAGCAATTGCAAAAGGAGTTGCTTTATTTGGCGCAAAAGGATTATCTAAAGAAATGTTTGATAAAGTTAATACTAAAAATATGAAAAATTTATCAAAAGAATCTAGAATTGGTAAGATGATGAAAAAAGTTTTTGAAAGTGGTTTTAAAGTAGCTGATTCTTTTAGAAATGCTAAAACAAGAGTTGTTGATGGAGTAAAGAGTACATATAATTTAGCAAAACAAACAAATAAGGCAATTTTTACTGCTACAAAAAATACTGCTAAAAAGACAGCAAAATATATTCAAGATTTTGGAAGGAACACTAAAAATAGGACTATAAATGGAGTTAAAAATGTAGGAAATGGTATAAGTAAAGGATATAAAAGAACAAAACAAGCTGTTAAAAAAGGAACTTTAGCAGTTGGAAAGGCTTCACTCGATACAGTTGCTACTGTTGCTGCTATTGGATCAATTGGTTTAGATGCAGCTAAATTAGGTGTAAAAAATGTTGCTAATAGAACTAAAGATGGTTTTAATTTTGTAAAAGATTATGTTAAAGATAGATCAGAAGATATAAAAGATTATTATAAATTAGGAAAAGATAAAGTAGGATTAGCAAAATCAAACATAGGAATAGGAATAAAAAAATTTTTAAAAGAAAAGGTTTCTTCTTTATTAGGAAAGATTGATGCATCATTACAAAAAAGTGATGCAAAAGCTACAGAGCATCAGCAAGCAATAGTTGCAAATAGGAAAAATCCTACTCAAAGAGGACAGCAAGAACAACAAGAACAAACAAGGTAAATTTAAAATGATGGAATATTAAATATGAAGATAATAGAAAAAGAATATAATAATCAAACATATTATTATATAGATAATTATAAATTTCCATTTGGAATTATACATAAATTTGCAAATGACGAAAAAGTAATCTTTTGCATATATGAAAATAATAATTTTGAAGTTATTACAAATAAAAGATTATTGAGAAAGATTATGAAGAGTTTTGAAACTTTAAAAATGAAGGATATAGTATAAAATGGAAATTACAGAAACAGAAGAGGATATTGAAAAAATTGCATATAGATACAGGAAAATGGGATATGGCTATATTTCTAAAGTTTATTCTAAAGAAGTGGAAAAGAACTATTATAGACAAGCAGCCAAAATAGTTTCTACAAAATATAATCAATTTATAACAGAACAAGAAATGTATGAAATTATTTCAAATAGAGGTAAAATCTTTACTATGGTTGTTAAGGGAAATAGAAGAGCTTTTTTAGAAACCCAAACAGGAAATATAGGAATATCTCATTTTTTAGATAGAATGACAGAACTTTTATTACATGAATTAATTCATAAAGTTGGATATGAGAGAAATAATAAATCATTTTTATATATGAGTGTAATATTTAAAGAGGCAGGAACTGAATTAATAAAGTCAAGAGCATTAAGTGATTATACTACAAAAAGATTTATATTAAAGGATTTATGGGCTTCTTATCCTGAAAAATTAGATGATAGTTTTTTGATTTCTTCTTTGGTAAATCAATTAAATGAAGCTGTAGGAGGTCAAACATTAGAAAAAAGTATTTTACAAGGAGATGACTTTTTTAAACCATCAATAATTGAAAAATATGGAGAAGGAAGTTTTATTTTTTTAAAAGAAAATATGGAAGATTTATCCAGGGAAGAAATGAGATACTGGACTAATTTTATAGATTTTCCTCCTGAAGAACAAACAGAAAAAAATAAAAAATTTAAAACTCAAACTGAATTAGAAGACAAAATTAGAAAAAAAGTATTTTTAATCCAAAATGCTATTTTGGAATTAGAATTTAATAGGAGATTTAAAAATATTAATTCTTTAAATGAAGCAGAGGATTTCTTAAATCAATTAAATGAATATGGAATGAATAGAATAAAAATTGCTCAAAAAGATTCAGAAGGAAAGATAAAATTCATAGATTCAGATTTTCAAGATTATTTTAATAATTATAAAAAAGAACTTGAAAAAAAATACGGACAAATAGCTATAGAATATGATGAAAATAAATGGCAAGAAACATATAAAAAAAGAAAATTAGTTCCAGAGATAAGTGATGAAGAAAAAGAAGAGATAAAAGAATTGTCAGTTTTTTTTAGAAATAAATATAGAAGACCTAATATAATATCACGTATTTCTAATTTTCTGTTTCCAAAAAATAAAAAAATTGATGCTTCTAAAACAAATTTATTAGAAGATTTAAATAATGAAAGTATACGAAATCCAGTAATAGTAAATGGACCAAGTAGCAAAAATAATGATGAAAATGGGTATAGTAATGAAAGTATAGGAAATAAAAAAAACATGGATAAATTAAATAATGGAATAGATGAATTTAGAGAACTTTAAAAAATAAAATTAACCTATTGTGAATACTGTGTAAAAAATATTGATTTTTCCTTTGAATTGTTATAATATGTGTACAAAATTTATAGTAGAAATGGAGAATTTTAAAATGGGAAAAGTTTATATTTTTGGACATAGAAATCCAGATACAGATTCAATTACATCAAGTTTAGTTATGGCAGATTTTGAAAGAAAAATGGGAAATGAAGATGTAATATCTTGTAGACTAGGTAAGATAAATAAAGAAACAGAATATGTTTTAAATTATTTAGGAATAGAGGCTCCTAAATTAATTGAAAGTGTAAAAGATGGTGAAAATGTTATTTTAGTAGATCATAATAACCCAAAAGAATCAATTGAAAATTTAGATAAAGTAAATATTTTAAAAGTTGTTGACCACCACAAAATAGCTTTAGAAACGGCATATCCACTTTACTATAGAGCTGAAGCTGTTGGTTGTACAGAAACAATTTTGTATAAATTATATAAAGAGAATAAATTAGAAATAGATAAAAAGATCGCAACTTTAATGTTATCTGCAATTATTTCAGATACGCTTTTATTAAAATCTCCTACAACTACAGAGTGTGATAAAATTGCTGTTAAAGAATTATCTGAAATAGCTAACATCGACCCTGATGTATATGGTTTAGAATTGTTAAAAGCTGGAACTGATTTAACATCATTTAGTATAGATGAAATATTACATTTAGATGCTAAAAAAATAGATTTTAAACAAGTGAAATCTATTGTTAACCAAGTAAATACAGCAGATATATCAGAGGTTATGAAATTAAAATTAGATTTAGAAACTAGAATGAATGAAATAATTAATGAAGAAAATTTAGACTTATATATGCTTTTAATTACAGATATAGTAAATAGTAATTCACAAGTAATTGCTTTAGGAAAATCTGCAAAGCTTGTAGAAAAAGCTTATGGGGTTAAATTAGAAAATAATACAGCATTATTAAAAGGAGTAGTATCACGTAAAAAACAAGTTGTACCAATTATGACAGAGAATGCATAAAATTATAGGAGTGATGATAATTTGAAATTAAAAAATGAAAATGGAAATATAAAAATTTTATTTTGTGTATTTTTAGTACTTTTAATTATAGTGGTAATTGCAGTATTAATAGTTTGTTTTAAGAAAGATAAAACTATAAATACTATAACTGAACCTGTTTATGAATATTTTGTATTATATTCATCTAATGAAAAAGTAGGTGTAATCGATAAAACTGGAAAAGAATTAATAAATTCTGAGTACACAGATATATATATACCTAATCCATCAAAAGATGTATTTTTCTGTTATAAAGATAACGAATATTCTATTTTAAATAGTAAAGGAAAAGAGATTTTTTCAGATTTTTCATCTGTATCACCAATAATTATTTCAGAAGTTCCATTAGAAATTGAAAAAGAGGTACTAGTATATGAAGAAAATGGAAAATATGGATTAGTTGATTTTTCAGAAAAGAAATTAACTGGAGCAGTTTATGATGAAATTACAAGTTTAAAAAATAAACCAGGATGTATTAAAGTTCGACAAGGAGACTTTTACGGAATATTAGATTCTAAAGGAAATACAATAATAGATATAAAATATAATTCAATAAATGGAGATGAATATTGTTCAGAAGTTGATGGATATTTAAAGACAGGTTACATAGTTTCTGAGAAAAATGATTCAGGAATAATATATGGTTATATTGATTATAAAGGAAGAAAGCTAATAGAGCCTAAATATGAGTTAATAACTCGTGCGTTAGAATATGATAATGAAGATATATATTTAATAGTTATGCAAAATGGAAAAAAAGGAGTTATAAAGAACAAAAAAATTATTATAAAACCTAAATACCAATCAATTAATTATTATAATGTTTCTAAGATTTTTATTGTAAATAAAAATGGAAAATATGGATTTTTTGATGGAAATGGTTCTGAGATTTTAAATACAGAATATGAAAATTATTCTGTAGCTGGAAATTATATTTCAGTTACTAAAAATGATAGTATGTTTTTATATGATTTACATGGGAATTTAGTGAATACAAATACATATAAAAGCATTTTAGAAACAGGAAACTCTTCTTATTTTATAGCTCAAGATGAAAGTGGATATTTTAGTATAATAAGTAAAGATGTTCAAATAGATAATAAATATAAAAATGTATCGTATGCATTTGATAATTTTTTTATTTTTACAAATGAAGAAGGATTATCTGGACTACTTAATGTATATACGGGTGTAGAAATTGAACCAATATATGATTATATAATTTTATTAGAAGGTGCTAAAGCATTAGAGGCTAGAAAAGGACAAACTGTTGATATATATTCAAAAAATTTGGAAAAGGTATTATCAGTTGAAGATGGTGTAGTTGAAAATGTAACAGATGATTATATTGCAATTTATTCTAATACAGAATTGTACTATATTGATAAAACCGGAAAGGTTGTGGATAATACAGAAGTTTATAAAAATTTGAAATTATATTCTTATAAATCTGAAGATGGAAAATGGGGATTTAAAGATTCTTCAGGAAAAGTTATTGTTGATTGTAAATATGATATGGTTACAGAATTGAATGAGTATGGATTTGCAGGAATATATCAAGAAGGAAAATGGGGAGTTATTGACTCTTCAGGAAAAGTTATTGTAGTTCCAACATATGAAATACAAACATATTATTTACCTATATTTATAGGTAAATATAAGCTTGAATATATGGACACAAAATATTGTATTGAAATAGCTAATAAGTAAAATATATAAAGTTATTGCTATTATGAAGATTGTTAAATAAAAATATGGAGAATAAATAATTTAATGGAAGATTTAAATAGAAATGAAATGGAATCAATGAACATAAAGAAATTGGCACTAAAAATTTCTACTCCAATGGTTATATCAATGATTGCAATTGCTTTATACGGTATAGTTGATACAATTTTTATATCAAAAATTAGTAGAGATGCACTTACAGCTGTAACATTAACCATTCCAGTACAAAGTTTTATTACGGCTATAGCTTTAGGTATTGGAATAGGAGTAAATTCTATACTTGCTAAAACTTTAGGACAAAAAGATGAAAAAAAAGCTTTACAAATTATAATTCATGGAATATTAATTACTTTTATATGTTGGTTTATTATAATTTGTTGTTCATTTTGTGTAAGAAAGTTTTTTGAAATTTTTACTGATAATATAGAAGTAAGAAAGTTAGGTTATGATTATTTATTAATAATAACTGTACTTTCATTAGGAAATTTATTTGAAATATTATTTGAAAAAATATTAGAAGCTTATGGTAAAGCAAAAGAAAGTATGATTTTACAAATAAGTGGAGCCATAATAAATTTAATATTAGATCCAATATTAATTTTCGGTTTATTTGGATTTCCTGGTTTAGGAATAAAAGGAGCTGCAATATCTACAATAATAGGACAAGTATCAGGAATGATACTTGGACTTTTTATAATATTAAGAAATAAAATAATTGTTTTAAAATCACTATATATAAAATTAGATTTAGAAATAATATCAAAAATATTCAAAGTTGGATTTCCAACATTTATTTTAGAAACACTTACTTCTATAGTTACTTTAATATTAAATAAAATATTAATTACTTTTTCAGAAGCTACAGTTTCATTATGGGGTATTTATTATCAATTACAAAAATTTGTATTTATTGTTATATATGGACTTAATTATGGTATGATTCCAATTTTAGCTTATAATTGGGGTGCTAAGAAAAAAGATAGAATAAAGGAAATAATAAAATATTTTTTGAAACTTTCAAGTATTATAACAATTATTGGTATGATAATATTTTTTGTATTTCCAAAACAATTAATATTATTTTATAATGTTAATGATGAGATATTAAATTTAGGAGTAGTAGCTTTTAGAATTTTATCTTTAAGTTTTGTTTTTGCTGGCATTAGTTTGATATTTTCATCTGTTTTTCAAGCCTTTGGAAATGGAATATATAGTTTATTAATAAGTTTATTTAGAAAGGTAGTTATTGTATTACCTATAATTTTTATATTTAAAGATATGTTTGGTATATATTCAATTTGGTTAGGATTTTTAATAGCTGAAATAATTACATGTATAATATCTACAATACTATTTAGAAAAATAAAAAAAGAAATAATAGATAAAATTAATTAATTTAAATAAAAAAAGGAATAAAAAATGAGAATTATTGAAACAAATAGATTCGTTCTTAGAAAACTTAATGAAAATGATATAGGAGACGTATTTAAAATTTTAAGTAATCCCAAAGTTATTGATAATCTTAATATGGAAATACATAAATCTATAGAAGATACTAAAAATCTTTTTGATGAATATTTTGAGGATTTAAAAAAAGGTAAAAAATTTCCTTATGCAATTATAAATAAAAACACAAAGGATTTTATAGGTGTAATTTTAGTTAAATTGGATATATATGATGAAGATTGTTATGAATTTACAATTTACTTAAAAGAAGAATTTTGGGGAATTGGAGTATATTCAGAGATATTACCTTACGTTGTTGATTTTGCTTTTAATGATATAAAAACGGGAAATGTGAGAGGGTTTGTTATGGAAAAAAATATTGCTTCAAGTAAGGTTCTAGAAAAGAGTGGGTTTAAAAAAGAAAAAATATTTGATGTTCCAGGAATAGAAGGTAAAATTATTAGTTATTTAATTACTAAAGATGAGTATAAGAAAAAGTTAGTATAGTTCTGAAAGGAGTTTTTTATAAAACTTGAAATGCAAAAAAGTAAAATGAAAGTAGTAATAGTTGGAGGAGGACCAGCAGGAATATTAGCAGCAATATCATCTGCAAGAGAAAAAAATGATGTTGTATTAATCGAGAAAAATAATATTTTAGGTAAAAAACTTTTAATTACAGGAAAAGGTAGATGTAATATAACAAGTTCAATAAATATAGATGAATTTATAAAAAATATACCTGGAAATGGTAAATTTTTATTTAGTTGTTTTAAAAATTTTACAAATCTTGATATTATTAATTTAATTGAAAATAATGGATTAAAAGTTAAAGAGGAAAGAGGAAATAGAATTTTTCCTATTACAGATAGAGCCCAAGATGTTTTAGAATGCTTTATTAAAGAATTAAAAAAATATAGTAATATTCAAATAAAAACAGGATCTAAAGTTGATTCAGTACTTACTAAAGATAATAATGTATTAGGAGTTAAATTAAATACAGGTAATAATATAAATGCTGATAAAGTTATTTTAGCAACAGGTGGAAAAAGTTATCCTATGACAGGTTCTAACGGAGAAGGTTATGAAATTGCTAGGAAATTAGGGCATACAATAGAAACTATAAGAGGTTCATTAGTTCCATTAACTGCGGATAAAAATTTATGTGAAAGTATGCAAGGATTATCTTTAAGAAATGTAAAGATTTTTATTAAAGATTTAAAAAATAATAAGAAAATTTATGATGATTTTGGAGAATTATTATTTACACATTTTGGATTAAGTGGTCCAATAATTTTAAGTAGTTCAGCACATCTTTTAAGATATAAAGATATAGAAAAGTTATTAAAAGAAAAACAGATAAAATTGTATATTGATTTAAAACCTGCATTAACTCCAGAAGAATTAAACCTAAGAATTATAAGAGATTTTGAAGAATTTAAGAATAAAACATTTAAAAATAGTTTAGAAAAATTATTACCTAAAAAAATGATAGATGTAGTACTTAGATTATCAAAAATAGATATTAACAAAAAAGTAAACAGTATAACAAAAGAAGAAAGGTTACGATTAGTAAATTTATTAAAAAATTTTGAGATTACTATTAATGGATTTAGACCAGTAGAAGAAGCTATAGTAACAGCTGGAGGTGTTTCAATAAAGGAAATAAATCCAAAAACTATGGAATCAAAATTAATAAAAGGATTATATTTTGCTGGAGAAATTATTGATGTAGATGCATATACAGGTGGATTTAACTTACAAATTG